>NZ_MNRT01000014.1:0-44271 GCF_001916075.1 Clostridium sp. 29_15 | reverse complement strand
CATAATATAAACTGAATAATTTTTCTAAAAAACAAAAAAGAGGTCGTCTACATAAATGATTTAAAAATCATTTATGAGACGTCCCCTTTTAAATATCCTTGAAAGAAATTGATATATATCTTAAAATATATTTATAACCAAATTTTACAAGGAGGTTTTATTTTGACTTTACCTTATTATGAAAAACTACCCTGTGGTGGAATTCTCACAATCGTTAATAATAAGTGGTTTATCCAATATTCATTCCTTCCTCTTGACCCCAACGGTGGTAATATATCAATTATCATAAAAAGTACAGATATAGACAATCATCTTATAGCCCTTCGTAATAATTTTGAACTTTTCAAATCCATAGAACATAACTGTGATGAATGTATTTATGGCATACCTGCTTATATGAATATGACCATTAATGTTCATGGTCCTTCTAAAGGAGTATGTTTAGAAGGATATTATCGTCCTATTTCCACCGAAAAAGAATTCCAATTAGTAAAAGACTCTTTTCTTTATGCAAAGGAAAAAGCCATGGAATTATTAAAGAATAAATCCACAAATTAAAAATCCTGCTAAGCTTACTGCACTTGCAATCAGTGCATATGGAATTTGACTTAGTGCATGATCCATATTATCAATACTGCATGAACTAGATGTTAATACTGTAGCGTCTGAGTAGAAACAAGCATGACTACCTAATGCTCCTCCAGATAATACTGCTGCCATTACTAAAACTAAGTTAGCACCTAATGATGCTCCAAGTGGAAGAATAATTGGTACGCATACTGCTGGTATGCCCCAGTTGCTTCCTGTAATAAATGTAAGTAATGCAACCACAATAAATGATACTGCCGGGAAAATATCTCCATTTAAATATGGAGCAACTGTTTCTATTACATAGTTAGGCAACCCTATATCATTAGCTGCTTGCTGCATAACAAAGGCCATAAACACAATGGCTATTGTTGGCACCATGTCACAGAATCCTCTTATATAAATATCACAAAATTCATCAAATGTCATTTTCTTTCTTGGTACATATAGTACAAGACACACAAACAGTGCTGCTATAACAGATATAAATAAATCTCCGCTAATTATTGTCATACCAATTAACACACCCATTGGTAATAAAAAGTCAATAAGCTTTCCTTCTCCATTTGCATATTCATCAAGCAAATCCGAATTAAACTTACTACTAGTTTCACCATAAACTTTTCCCGTTGTTTCCACTCTCTTATAAGCGTCTTTCATTTTACCAATTTTAGGTATTATCCCTAAAATGAAAAGTGGCACTATAATAACTGATGCCCATGCATAAAAAGTAAATGGAATAACTTTAAGATATGTAGCTATATCACTTCCATAATTTAATGCTGCAACAGCAGGCTCTTTTCCAAAAACACTGGCATAAAATATTGCCCATGTTGAAAATGGTAATAATACACAAACTGGTGCTCCTGTAGAATCTATTATATACGCTAATGATTCTCTTGGAACTTTTTTCTTATCACTTATATTTTTCATACATGCCCCTAAGGTCATGATGTTTAAGTATTCATCAACAAAAATTAAAATCCCTAATATCCAGGTTGTAATCAATGTACTTTTTTGGGTTTTACAATATCTTTCTAACTTTCCTGCAAACCCTAATGTTCCTTTAGACTTTCTAAGTAATGCAATTAAACTCCCAAATAAACCACATACAATTAATACCCATTGATTATCTGGATTACCAGCAGATGTAAAAAAGGCCTCAGACCATTTACTACCGAACCCAAACCCGTACATTATTATATAGGTTGATAATGTTCCTAATAATAATGCTTCTAATGTTTTTTTTGTTAATAAAGCAAAGATTATAACAATCAATGCTGGTAAAATACTTAATACACCGTATTCCACTTATCATTCCCCTTCCGTTTTATAAAATTATATTTTAGTACTTTATTTAAAGCCCTATTAAGTATACATTAGTACTACAATAAAATATATAAAAAAAATTAATTTTTTTATATATTTTCTGTTTTTTACATACTTATATAAATATATCTATATTTTTTATCATACAATAAATGTTATAATCTAAATGTAGATAGCAAACTTATGAAAATACTATATTATAGATGAGGTAATAATATGAAAAATTTAAAAATTTACTTTACTTCTGACATGCATGGATATATTTATCCTACTAATTATGTTGATAGAAGTGAAAAAAACATTGGACTTTTAAACATAATGTCAAATTTTAAAAAGGATGATAATACTCTAATAATTGATTGTGGTGATACTATTCAAGGTTCTCCTTTTACAAACTATTTAAGTAATAATGATTTCACTACTCATCCAATAGCAGACATAATGAATGCTGCTGGCTATGATTATATAACTTTAGGAAACCATGATTTTAATTATGGTCTTACTTATTTAAATAAATATCTCCATACATTAAAAGCTAAATGCTTATGTGCAAACATAGTGGATAAAACTGGACAGCTTCCTATATTACCATACGATATTAAAACATTAGGTAATGGTTTAAGAGTTGGTATAATCGGTATTACAACAGATTTTATAAATAGATGGGAACGTGCTGAAAATATTGAAAATCTAACAATTAGTACTACATATAAAGCTGTTTCATATTATTTTGATGAAGTAAAATCTTCTTGTGACGTACTTATTGGTATTTATCATGGTGGCTTTGAGTATGACTTAGAAACACATAAACAGCTTACTAAAACATCAGAAAATATAGCCTATAAATTATGTGAAGATTTTTCTTTTGATATTCTCCTAACAGGCCATCAACATATGTCTATCGCTGGGCAGACACTTCATGGCACTCATATAGCTCAAACGCCTTTTAATGGAACTAAGTATCTAGAATTAGATCTTACATTACAAAATGATGGAATAAAAACTATTGAATCATCTTTAAAAGATGTATCTATAAATCCACAAAAAGAAATGTATGAAAAATATCTTCCATTGGAAGAAAAAATTCAAGAATGGCTTGATACACCTGTTGGCTTCCTAAACAAAGAATTAATGCCTTCATCACACTTAGAAATGGCTCTAAATGGTTCAGAACTAGCTAATTTTATTAATCAAATTCAAATTGCTGAAAGCGGAGCTGATATTTCTTGTACTTCTTTTTCTAACGAAATAAAAGGCTTTAATAAAAATGTTACTGTAAGAGATATAATGTCTACTTATAAATTTCCAAACACCCTTGCAGTTTTAGAAGTAAATAGAAAATACTTAAAATTAGCTTTAGAAAGATGTGCTAGCTACTTCCATATAGATAATGAAACTATTTCAATCTCAAATAGGTTTCTAAAGCCTAAAGTGCAACATTATAATTATGATTATTTTAATAATATTGAATATACTTTTGATTTAAGAAAACCTGTAGGTTCAAGAGTAACTTCTATAAAATTTAAAGGCCAAGAGCTATCTGATAATACATCATTATCACTTGTAATGAATAATTATAGGGCTACAGGTGCTGGTGGCTATGAATTCTTAACGGAATGTCCTATGATAAAAGAAATACAATGCGAAATGCCTGAAGTAATAATTAATTACTTTAGAAAGCATACAAATGTTCAAGTAGACTGCACTAAATATATAAATGTTGTTTACTAAAAAAACTATACTTATAAAAATAAACCTATAGTTGAAAATAAATTCAACTATAGGTTTTAAATTAATTTATGCTCTTTTTCCTTTTTATAATTTTAACTCCAACTGCAACCATTACTAGAGCTGAAGCTAATATTATTACATGAGCTTCACTTCCAGTATTAACTAAAGATTTATTATTCTTATTAATGCCTTCATTTTTATTGTCTGCTCCAGGTTTGTTATTTCCTGGTTTGTTATCTCCAGGTTTATTATTTCCTGGCTTATTGTTTTCATCTTGATTATTGTCATCTTGACCAGGTTCTTTTTGTTCTTCTTTTCTTAAATTATCCATAATATTTTTTAAATTTTGCTCTGCATTGTCAATTATTTCTTGTGTTACTGTTGGATTTTCTGAAACTGCATTCTCATACACTTCTTCTGCTTCATTTAATGCAGCAATTAGCTTTTCTCTATCTTCTTCAACTATTTCATCAAATTCATCACTATATACTATTACTTTTGCATTTTTAATAGTATTAAATAAATTTTCAGTAACTAGTGGAATATATTCTTCTAATTTTACATTATCTATATTTATTGAATGTTCATCAGTAATTTGTGTTCCATTAACAGCTCCCATAGCTATACTGAAAATTGAATTTTCATCACTTTCTTCTGTCATTTCAAAAATTACTTGATATTTATTGTATTCACCTTTTAACTCAACTATTTCATTAGGAGAATATGGTCTCCAGTCGTTATCACTGCTTCCATCTCTTTGAATAGTAAACATTATTGATCTATCAATTGTACTTTTTGCATCAAGAGATAATACATACTTCTTTCCTTTTTCTAGTTTTACATTACTTTGCTTAAGTTGTATTTTCCAATCAGCATCACCAGTATCTTGAATATCTATTCTTGCTGAAGGATCACCTGTAGAGTTATCTATTGAAGATGATACTTTAGATGATACACTGCTATCTGCAAATAACTCCCACTTAGCAAATCCATTGCCGAAATCTCCATTTGTGATTAAACCTGTTTCTTTAATTCTAACATTATCAATATAAGTTACTCCATAAGCACCTAATAATAATTCTAAATTTGAATTATTTAAAACTTCTCCTGTTTTAAATTTATATTTGAAGTTAGTCTTTTCTGTAGTAATATTTGCTTCAAAGCTTTCACCATTAATTTGCGCCTTAATAGTTTTATCTTCTTCGCCATAAGCATCAAATGAAAGAGTATATTCTTTATTTTTTGCTATAGCAAGGTCTGTTTGCTTAACTATTACATCACTTAATGATGCTGGATTTTCTTTAACATCTACTTTTAGCTCTCTTGAATTATTGATATTTGGTACACCAATAGAAACATTATCTATTGTAGATTCTATATCCCAATATTTCATACGGTCTTGTCCTACATCAAATGTACCATTATATACATAGTTTCCATCCGGAAGAACTGTTTTTTTATTGTTATCTTCTGCTTCATGTTGACCTATTTTTTCTAATCTAACATTACTTATTTCAATAGTAGCTAATGATCCTTGATTACCATAGCTAAATTCTACTCTACCATTAGCCTCATCAATGTCTTTCATAATAAAATCATAAGAATAGCTTTGTAATTCATTTGTAAGATTAACTACTGTATCTTCAAATTGTCTCACATATCCTCTATCTGGTGAAGTAACATTTACTATCATTGTTCTATCTTCATCTGCTCTTGCATCAAAAGTAAGTCTATATTCACCATATTGCTTTAAAGGTAATTGAGGTTGAACTAATTGTAATGAGTAATTTTCCTTTCCTACTTCTTCAGTAGTAAGAATAATTTTATTATTTTCAATTATGCTTTCTCCTCTTCCACCAAGAGTTGTAAGTTTAATCCAACCTTCATTATCAGTTAAATCTTCATTTACAGAAAAATCTCCATTATTAATATAGTTTCCAGTAGCATCTGGATCTCTTAAATCAACTGGTTCTTTTTCTGGCTTAGTAACATTTTCATCATAGCTATCTAACTGATAAACCTTAACATAATCCACCTTAAGTTCAGCATTTTCAAAATCAGTAGTTTCGTCTGGATTACCTGGCCAATTTCCACCAACTGCTAAATTGAATTGAAGATAAAATGTTTGATCAAAAGGTGCTGGATATGTTTTCTCATCATCACCTTCTTGCTTAGTATACCAATCATTCACTGTATGATATAAGTTTCCATCTATATAGAAACGCATTTCACTTGGTTCCCACTCCACTGAAAATACATGATAATCATCAGCAAATGTAGTTCCATCTAAAATATAAGTCCCTTGCTGCTCTCTATGTGGATTACCATAATGTATTGTTCCATAAGCTTTTTCTGGCTCATGTCCTAATACCTCCATAATATCTATTTCACCACATCTTGGCCAAGAACCATAAAGATTCTCATCTGTTGGCATCATCCAAAAGGCTGGCCATAACCCTTGTCCTTCTGGAACTTTTAATCTAGCTTCAAAACGACCATATTTATAATCTCGTTTATTTTGAGTTGTTACTTTCCCTGAAGTATATTTAACACCATCTTCAGTTTCATCTTTGATGGCTTTAAGAACTAGCTCTCCATCTTTTACATAAATATTATCTGTAGAGTCAGTATACTCTTGTAATTCATTGTTTACCCATCCTGGTTCATGTGTTTCATAATTCCAGTCTTCCATATTTAATGAATCACCATCAAAATTATCTTCCCACACTAGTTTCCAGTCTTCACTAGTTTCTTTCATAAAATCAATATTACTATCAGCATATACATTACTAACATTAACCGTATTACTCATCATACTTGTTACTAAAGTGCCAACTAACACATTACAAATCTTTTTCTTCATTCTATCCTCCTATTATAGTTAT
This sequence comes from Clostridium sp. 29_15, assembly GCF_001916075.1. Lineage (NCBI taxonomy): Bacteria > Bacillati > Bacillota > Clostridia > Eubacteriales > Clostridiaceae > Clostridium > Clostridium sp. 29_15. The sequence goes on along the minus strand of NZ_MNRT01000014.1, from coordinate 37,738 downwards.
TATTCTTTAATTTTTATTACATTGGATCATAAGATACCCAATCATAGTACGCTTTAATTGGCGTAGCACCATTGAATCTGCCAAGCCATGAATCTACATTTTTTCCTGGCCATAAATTCATCATTATTTTTCCTGGATGTGATGGAATATTATCATATGCTCTATAAACTTCCTTACCATCAACTAACCATGCAATGTAATTTGGCTGCCAATTAAAAGCATAAGTATGAAAACTTTGTGATGCATCAAAACCTAAATCATAAAGATATTCATGGTTTCCTACACCATTTGTATAATAATTAAACTGTACCTTAGTAGTGTCTTTACCTAAAAACTCTATATCTATTTCATCCCATGGGCTATTATCAGTTGGTCCTATATAAGTGAAAAATGAAGAAACTACTCCTGTATTTTTCGCTGGCTTCATTCTAACTTGATAAAGTCCATATCCATAAGTATCATTACTTCTATATTCCCCACCAGCATATTGTGAAACACCACCTTGATAATCTCTAGTTATTGCCAATTCCATAGTTCCATTATAAAAATTAACGTTTTGTCCTCTCCATGTGCAATCAAACATACCTCCATTGGACCATCCATCTGATTTGCTCCAATCTCTTGAGTTCATATAACTAAGTCCATCTCCAAAATGACTAGTTGTTAATGCTGAAACTTGAGTTGATAATAATGTTCCTGCTAATAAAATACCTGTAATAATTTTTGATAATTTTATTTTCATATTATTCACTCCTTTAAAAATATACCTCTAATAGAAAATGTTTACATTAAGAATAAAATAAATTGATAAATATTATTATTTATCAATTTATTTTATAGAGTTTTAGATTAAAAGTTCTTAGCCTTTTAACTCTTTATACATTTCTATCATTTCTTCAGCTAAAGATTTAATAACTTCTGCACTCATCATTTGATCTTCTGCATGCATAAGCATTAATGAAAATTCTGTCTTTTCTCCTGCTGCTTCCTTTTGTATTAATGAAGTATGTGCATGATGCCCTTCCGTAAGATATTTCGCTGCTTCAGATAATCTCTCTTCACCTTCTGCATAGTTACCACTTCTTACTACTCTTAATGCCTCAATAGCTAATGATTTAGCCATACCAACATTACTAATTATCTCAAATGCTATTAATTCTAATCCTTCCATTACTTACAACTCCTACTTTAATTTTTAAATAGTTACAGTATCTTTACTATTACTTAACTCATGTTTTCTTCTGTCTTCTTCTGCTTTTACTTCTGCTTTACTAGCAGCAATTACAAATGGTGCATACATCAATACACTAACAGCAAGAGAAACAAATCCCATTATTAATGCTAATATATTTCCACCTGTGCCTAAGAATGGTGCTAATGGTCCTGGTGTTGTCCAAGGTACTTGGAAAGCAATTGGTGGTATGATTTTAAATACAGCTATTGATAAATAACCAATCATTTCACCTACTAATGGCGTTAAAATAAATGGTATCATGTATATTGGGTTTAATACTATTGGTAATCCAAAGATAACCATTTCATTTATATTGAATAATCCTGGTGCAAATGAAAGTTTAGCAATACTCTTATGTTCTTTTGCTTTACTAAATAAGAATAGAGCAATTATTAAACCTAATGTTGCTCCTGATCCACCGTATGCTCCAAATCCATCATATAAAGCATTGAATGTTACTGGATAAGGTGCTCCCCATGCAGTTCCATTTGCTGCAGCATATGAAAGGTTAGCATTAGTTACTTCTGAGAACATAGTATCACGTACAGCCGCAATAGTATTTGGTCCATGGATACCCATAACCCAAAGTGTTTGAGATATTAATGTTAATATTAAAACTGATCCTACATTTTGTGATAATTTAGTTAATGGTTGTTGAATTACATTGTAAATTATTTCGTTCAATCCACCTGGTGCAATTTTCTTAATAAAGAAGTTTACAAAAGTGAATGAAACTGTTGTTATTATTATAGGTACTAATAACTTAAAGGTTCTAGCTACTGCTGGTGGTACTTGCTCTGGCATTTTGATTTCTAACTTATTAGATTTTGATAAAGCTGACATTAGTTCACCAACTAATAAACCAACTATTATTGCAACAAATAGACCTTGTGGCCCAAAAAATTGAGTTGCTAAATGCTTTGCGCCTTCTACATTTACATAATCAGGATATATTATAAAATAAACAGATACTGCTGTTAATCCTGATAATAAATCATCAGATTTAAGCTGTTTAGCTAAATTTCTTGCAATCAAGAATGTTACTAATATTGCAAGAATATCTGTTGATCCTTTTAATACTGGACTAAATATAGCTTGATATTCTGCAATATTGGGAAATATCTTTTGTAATCTTAACATCTTACAAACAAATCCATCTGGTGATAAAAATACTGAATTAATTAATACCATTAATGATCCAGCCATTGTTAATGGGAATGTTAATATAAATGCATCTCTTACTGCACAAATATGTCTTTGTGAATTCAACTTACTTGCTAACGGCACTAGAAATCTTTCAATTTGAGATTGAAATTTTTCCATAAAACTCATAATATACCCTTCTTTCATTCTTTATTAATTTTTTATTTTACTATTTAATTTTTTCTAATGTACTTATTAATATTGATTTTCCATCCATTATTCCATATAATCTCATATCGATTACGTCTACTGGTATTCTTCCACATGCTAATTTTTCCACTACTGGTTTTTGGAAACGTACTTGTGGTCCTAAAAGAACTATATCAACTTCATTAATTTTTGTTGAACATTCTGATACTGGTAATGCTTCAATTTCTACTTCCACATTCATATCTTGAGCTGCGCTCTTCATTTTATTAACTAATAAACTTGTTGACATTCCTGCTGAACATACTAATAATATTTTTTTCATAATTAATCACCTCATAAATTTTTTTATTATAATATTTTTATAATTCTTCTCCATTAGTTTCTATTACTTTCTTATACCAATAGAAACTTTTCTTTTTAATTCTTTTTAATTCTTTGATTTCTTTTTCATCTCTATCTATATATATAAAACCATAACGTTTTTGATATCCATTTAACCAACTTAATAAATCTGTAAATGACCATGTACAATATCCTAACAATTCAACACCATCTGTGATAGCTTCTTTACAAGCTCTAACATGATTGCTTAAATATTTTATTCTGTAATCATCATTTACAACTTCATTTTCTTCTAATTTATCAAATTCACCTAAACCATTTTCAGTAATTAAAATAGGTAACCCATATCTACTTGTTAATCTTCTTAATCCTATTCTTAATCCTTCAGGATCTATTGCCCAATCCCAATTTGTATATTCTAAATATTGATTTTTAATATTTTTAAATACTCCTGGTATACCACTGTCTTGTGCTGTTCCCTTTTTACCAGTGTTATTCATTCCTTCTACAGCACCTACACCATCTAATCCATTTTTTTCAATTGTTGTTGTTTGATAGTAATTTATTCCAATGAAATCAGGTTTTGCTCTTTCTAATAATTCTAAATCACCATCTTCAATCACTGGTGCTACTCCTAATTTTTCATAATACTTCATTGCAAATGCTGGATATATACCTTTACAATAAACATCAAGCCACCAGTTATTATTTAATTCTTCTGCATTTTCTGCTGCTATAACATCCTCTGGATTACATGTATTTGCATATATTGGTGAGAATGCAAAGCTTGGACCAATCATTCCATTTGGTACATAAGCTCTAAAAGATTCAATAACTTTTGCATTAGCTAAGTTTGCAATATGATTAGCTTGTAACATTCTCTTTAAATCTTTAACTCCTGGTGGATGTAATGCTGTCATGTATCCTAAATTTATAAATACATTTTGTTCATTTAAACTTACCCAATATTTAACTTTATCACCAAATCTCTTAAATAACGTTATACAGTAATTGTTAAAATCATTTATTATTTCTCTTGATTCCCAACCACCATATAAGTCTTGTAAATATTGCGGTAAATCCCAATGATATAGTGTTATGATTGGTTTAATATTATTTTTTATAAGCTCGTTTATTAAATCTTCATAAAACTTTAAACCAGCTTCATTTACTTCTCCACGACCTTTAGGATATATTCTAGTCCATGCTATTGAAAATCTATATGCCTTTAATCCCATCTCAGCCATTAAAGCTACATCTTCTTTGTACCTATTATAGTGATCAACAGCTACATCACCGTTAGTACCTTTATATGTTTTTCCAGGTAGCTTAGTATATACATCCCAGATACTTTCTCCTTTTCCATCTTGGTTCCATGCTCCTTCTACTTGATAAGCTGCAGAGGCAGATCCCCACAAGAATCCATCACTAAATTTTTCTAACTTTTCATAAATCATTAAATCATCTCTCCTTGTTTCACTTCATGAATTTAGTATATAATACATTTTCTGGTTTGTAATCATTTTCTAAAGCAAAAAAAACATGTTCCACCTTTAAAAAATACATACAAAAATAAAACAAGGTGTTTTTTAAAAAACACTAAAAATATATAAATAAAAGGCACATATACACTCAAAAAATTGAGTCTATATGTGCTTTCTTACTCTATACCATATTCATTATATAGCTTTTTGCCAATCCTCTCTATCATATATAATACAGGAATTTGTGTTGTAATATCACTATAATTAACTTTAACTTGTTGCACATAATAAGGTAAATTTAAATCTGATATTTTAGCTATAGTACAATTTTCCGTATTTGTTATACTGGCAATTGTACAGTTTTCTTTTTTAAATCTAACAATATTTTCTATAGTAGTTGATGTTTCTCCTGATACTGATAAAGCTATTATGAGACACTCACCATAACATTTAAAATTCTTAGGGAAAAATGGATCATCAATATGAAAGGTAAACTTTCCAATAGCAGAAAAATATCTAGCTGCATATTTACACAGTATTCCTGAGGATCCTATTCCTAAAAATATAATACTATTAGCCGTTTTAAGCATATTACATAATGTATCTAATCTATTATCTAAATCACTGCCTTCAATATTTTTCAGAAAATTTATTATTTCTGATGTATCATCATTTACCTTTTTAATATTATTTTCTTCAATATACATTTTAAATTTGACTTTAAATTCTGAAAATCCTTCACAGTTCAATTTCTTGCAAAATCTCAATATTGTAGTTGTAGATACATGTGCTTCCTCTGCAAGTTCCCGTATTCTCATATATATTACTTTTTTACTGTTTTTCATAATATATTCATATAGGGATAATTCTAAGTTGTTTAAACTTTGTATCACTTCATATCTAAACATATCTTCACCTCAAGTTAGCTTCTTCTACTCTTTTGATTTAACTTTTCATTTATTTATACTAACTATTTTTTAATTGCATTTATTACTGCACCAAGTATATTTGCATCATTATTATACTTACATCTATCTATTTTAGTTGTAATAACATCACATTCGGTATGTCTAATACACTCTTCCCTATACTTCTCTTTAATCCTATTAATAAACCATTCTTCTTCAGATATTCCTCCACCTATACAAATAACTTCTGGATTATAGAAAACTGTAATAGTTATCAACTGTACAAGTATATAATTTATCCACTGATCCACAGTTTCTTTTGCTGTATTATCTCCTTCGAAATATTTATTACATACCTCATGTCCATATCTCACTTTAACGTTTTCATCAACTTTGTCATTATATATATTTATTAAAGCCGTCATTGATGCATAATCACCCATATTATCCATCTTTCCATTACTAAAATTTATAAATGGAAGCTTATGAAATTCACCAGCAAAAGAGTCCTTTCCATATATCACTCCATTTTCATTACAAATACATCCACCTGTTCCTGTACCTAATATTAAAAATGCCGATGATTTGCTATCTTTTGCATTTCCTATTTCAAACTCACATAACCCTGCAGCTTTAGCATCATTTATTGCTGCAACTTTTTTATTTGTTCTATTTTGTATTTCATGAACTATATTAGTTCCATACATAATTCTTAAATTAGGTGCTGCATACGATCTAACATTAGCTTCTTCATCTATAACACCTGGAGCACTTATACCTATTACATCTATATCCTCAATCCCTCTCATGTTATGGCATATATAATCATAAAGCTCATCTTTTGTCTCAAACTTAATAGTTTCAACTTTCCATTTCTCCATAATTTTATACGATTCATCCACTAAAGCATATTTAATAAAAGTTCCTCCAATATCAATTCCTATTTTTTTCATTTCAAATCCCCCTTTAACCATATTTTACAAATTATACAATAACATATGTATTTAATAAATTAAATACTTTTTGTAAAAATATATACTTTTTGTAAAAATATATACTTTTTTAATAATAAATCACTTATTGTTTTATAAAAAATGAGTTATAGTAAAATATGTTTTATTTCACTATAACTCATTTTTTATTTTAAGAACTATTTCTGTATATATTCCTTCTTCGCTATATATTTTAATTCTTCCACCATATAAAGAAATTATTTTATCTGCAATTGAAAGTCCTAATCCAAAGGAATTATTGTTTTTTCTTGATTTATCAACCTTATAAAATCTATTTAAAATGTAAGGTATTTCATCTTTTGGTATTCCTTTACCATTATCTCTTATATTAAATAATATATTTTCATTCTTTTCAAATATATTTATATCAATAACACATTCATCTTTATCATTATACTTAATAGCATTATCAATAAAGATAATTAATATTTGCTTTAAATGATCCTGCTTAATTTTTAACATTAGATTTTCATCCATTATTAATTTAAATTTAGTAGTATTATTTAATATCTTATAGTGTTCTATAATTTGTAAAATTATTTGTTTAGCTTGAATTTTTTCAATTTCACTTAGATTTATTATCTCATTATCACATCTTGATAATGTTAATAAATCTCCAACAATTTTTGTTAATCTTTCTGTTTCACTAATACATATATCTAATGATTTTTCTAAACGCTCTTTATCATTCTTTCCCCATCTTTTTATCATTCTAAGATGACCTTGCAAAGCTGTAAGAGGAGTTCTTAATTCATGAGATGCATCAGAAACAAACCTGCTTTGCTCATTAAATGCTTCTTCTACTTCATCTAACATATCATTAAATAATATATTAACTTTATCAAATTCATCATTAGTATTTGATATTTCTACTCTATATTTTATGCCATTTTCCTTTACTTCATTTATTGTATTAGATAAATTTTTTAATCTACCAACAAATCTTTTTGATAAATAAATAGCTCCAATTATACTTAATATAATTCCAATAAATAATGATATTAATAATGTTTGAAAATAATTTTCCATTATTTCATCAAAAATCGTATCTCCATGTACAATTTGAATTCTATAATCTTTATTATCAATTTCTATCTTTCCATCTAATACAACATATAAATCCCAATCTATATATCTAAAATTAACTTTTAGCTCCTCATTAGTACTTAACGGTATCTTATCCCAAATATCATTTTTACTTTTATATTTTATATAATTATCCTGATATATTCTTATAATTTCATCATCATCTTTTATAATATCATTTAAAGTATTATCTTTTAATTCAATATTAGATAGTATATAACTTAACTCTTCGTATCTCTTTTCAATTTGCTCCTCTTCATATTCAATAGTGAGCATATTCATGCTTATTAGTTGTACCACTGAATAAACACAAATTATTGATACTATTATTATTGAAGAAATAATACTAAATTCTAAAAATATCGGTAATCTTTTTCGTTTTTTCATTACTTTTCACTAATAATATAGCCAACAGCTCTCACAGTTTCTATATATGCCTCTTTATTTTTTTCATCTAATTTATTTCTTAAATAACTTACATAAACATCCACTACATTAGTTCCTGCATCATAATCATAACCCCATACTTCATTTAATATGTTATCTCTCGTAACAACCTTTCCTTTATTGTTTAAAAGCAATATTAAAAGTTCATATTCTTTATTGGTTAAATTAATTTTTTCTTCATTTTTCATAACTGTTCTTGATTCTAATTGAATACTTAAATCTTTAAACTTTATAATATTTGATTTTACTTTTTCCGCTCTTCTAAATATAACTTGAATCCTTGCAATAAGCTCTTCTATAGCAAAAGGCTTAGCTATATAGTCATCTGCTCCAATTTGTAGTCCTGCTACCTTATCCATTACGCTATCTTTTGCACTTAGCATTATAACTGGAATATCTTTTTCTTTCTTTAATCTTCTACAGACTTCTAAACCACTAATACCTGGTAGCATTAAATCAAGCACTATCAAATCATAATCTTCTCTTAACGCTTTTATTAATCCTTCTTTGCCATCTTCACTTATCTCTGCCTCATAGCCTTCATATTCCAGTTCCATCTTTATAAAATCTGATATATTAGATTCATCTTCTATTATTAGAATTTTTTTCACAAAATCACTTCTTTCAAAAATTTCTGTATATTAACCATTGTAATCTATATCAGTTATTGCACCATATTTAGAATTTACTTTTACTTCATATAATCTATTATTACCATCTTTTATTTTAAATTCATATTCTAAAATACCATCTTCCAAATCAATTCTATACCCTACTATTTGTCCATTTATACTTGCTAAAGCAATTTTCTCTGCTTCACTTCTACTATAATTTATATTAGATTTTACATACCCATAAAATATACCTGCTATTATAACTCCAATTACTCCTAATACTATCATTAGCTTAATCATAGTTTTTATTATTTTTCTTTTTTTCTCTTTAATTGTCTTTACTATAAGATTTATTTTTTCGTTCATTTCATTTCTTCCTTTACTATTATTATTTATATATACATCTTATAAAAAAATAGTTATTAAAGAATGAATTTAATATTATAGAATTATTAAAAATTTTTAATAATTACTCTTTTTGATTATTATCCATACTTTGAATTTCTAAATATCCCTTTTTAACCTTAATTTAAAGAATTATCATTTTATCTCCCAAATAAGTGCATTAGGCTTAACAACGCCTTATTTATATAATTTTATTGCATAACTAATATTATCTGTTAGTGTCACATATATTAATATCCTATTTTTTCTATAATACATTTTTTAATTTAATATAATATTTTATTAATATTGTTAAATTTACTCACAACTTAAATACTCCTTTATTTCTTTTAAATTCTTAAAGCTTTTTTTACAATATTTTAATATTTCTTCATCAGCCACCTTTAAATCCTCTACATGAATTCCTTTCATTCCTCCAGAAAAAGCTGCTTTTATCCCTGCTGGTGAATCTTCTACAACAAAACAATCTTCAGGTTTAACATTAATTTCTTTTGCTGCTTTTAAAAATATATCTGGATTTGGTTTTCCTTTTTCCACATCATCACCACATACTATTGCATCAAAGCTTTCTTTAAGCCATTTATCTTTTATCTGTTTTTCCACTCTCTCCCTTTTTGCGGATGTCCCTAAAGCTATTTTATAGTTTCTTTCTTTAAGCATTGAAAATAATTCTTTTACACCTTCTTTTAAGGGAATACCCTCATTTTCTATTATAAAAAATAGCTGCTTATCCTTTTCTTCATACATCTTTTCAATGGGAAGTCCATCACCAAAATTATCCAAAAATATCTTTATTACATTTTCTCTTCCTGTCCCCATTACAGTAATATATAATTCTTTAGTCATTTTATATCCATACTTTTCAAAAACTCTTTGCCAAATATCTAAATACACTTTTTCCGTATCAAAAATTACTCCATCCATATCAAATATCACTGCTTCTTTTCCCATAAAATCACTCCATCATATTATATTTTTTCTTTAACTCTAAAATTCTCTTCACGCTTTTATTTATGTGCTATTCACTTATATCACCATAATATTATAATCTACCTAAATATAAGAAAGCTATATCAATATGATATAGCTTTCTTATATTTAGGTAGATTAATCAAATATTTTATTTTCTTTTTTAGCAAACTTTTCTTCCTTTTTTATATCATGTTCAATATCTTTTGCTAATTTTTTAGCTTCTTTTTCATGAATCTTTTCTTCATGCTTTTTAAGCCTTTCTTCTTCCTTCATTTGATGTTTTATTTCATGAGCAAATTTCTTTTCTTCATGTCTTTCATGTCTTTCTTCTTTATGTTCTTCATGATGAATTTTCATTTCATTAACTTTTTCTTTAAAAGTCATAAAATCCACTCCTTATTTTACAGCATTTAAAGCTGCTTCATAATCTGGTTCACTAGAAACTTCATTACAGTACTCAACATACGAAACTTTATTATTTTCATCTACAATAATAATTGCCCTAGTTAAAAGTCCTAGTTCTTTAATATAAACACCATAATTCTTACCAAAATCTCTATTTTTATAATCTGATAAAATAGTAACCTTATCTATTCCTGCACTACCACACCATCTACTTTGAGCAAAAGGTAAATCCATTGATACCACATATATACTTACATTATTTAGTTTTGCTGCTTCTTCATTAAATCTTCTTACTTCCCTATCACATACTGGTGTATCAACTGATGGAACTATTACAAATATTCTTTTTCCACTGGTATCCTTTAAGGTTATTTCCTTTAATTCTTTGTTGGTTAAATGAAAATCTGGAGCAGAATCACCAACATTTATATATTTATCTTCCAAAGTAACTGGTGTTCCCTTAAATGTAATCATATTATATTTTCTTACCTCCTTTTTATTTTTCTCATATTTATATTTCCTAACTTTTTTCTTTATTATTCTAAAAAATAAAACTCCATACTTATTTATAATTTTAAAAAAGCTGTAGCATAAACTACAGCTCTATCAACAATTTCAATAATTATCTATCGCTTTGTTGTGCTTTCTTAGCTCTTCTACAAGCTAAACATCTCTTTGGTTCGTTATCGAATCCTTTTTCTTTGTAGAATTCTTGTTCTCCAACTGTGAATACGAATTCAGCACCACAATCTTTGCAAGTTAATGTCTTATCTGTCATAATAATTCCTCCTAATTTTAAAGATTCTAATGTGATAATAATCTCTTAAACTACGAGAAACCATTACATTAAAGAAACTTTATTTAAATAGCAGTATACACTGCTTATACTCATACTAACACTTATTTATACAAATTACAATATTTTTTTTAAATTTTACAAAGAGATTTTCAATAAAATAAGGCTTCTAATTTTCAACCTTATTTTAAGCTATTTAAAATAGATTTTCCAATTGTACCCTTTGGCATTTGCACCTCAAAATTATCAGCTATTGTTGCACCGATATCTGCAAAACTTTTACCAGTTCCTAATTGGCCATGATTTTTCATTGATGGAGAGTATGCTAAAAACGGAACATATTCTCTTGTATGATCACTTCCACTATAAGTTGGGTCATTACCATGATCTGCTGTAATTATTAATAAATCATCTTCTTTTAACTTATCTAGTACTTTTCCTAAGTTTACATCAAATCTTTCTAACTCTTCTGCATATCCTTTAGGATTTCTTCTATGTCCCCATAAAGCATCAAAATCAACTAAATTAACAAAACATAATCCTTTAAAATCCCTATCCATCAATTCCAAAGTTTGCTCCATACCATGAACTGAACTCTTTGATTTGTGGCTTTCAGTGATTCCTTCTCCATCAAAGATATCACTTATTTTTCCTACTGATATAACATCATAATTATTATCTTTTAAAACATTTAAAACTGTTTCACCATATGGCTTTAAAGCATAATCATGTCTATTGCTCGTTCTCTTAAATTCACCTTTTTTCTCGCCTACGTATGGTCTTGCTATAACTCTACCAACTTTCCATTCATCCTTTAAAGTTATTTCTCTTGCTATTTCACAACATCTGTATAATTCATCTAATCCAAAAGTTTCTTCGTGACCACAAATTTGAAGAACTGAATCTGCAGAAGTATAAACAATCATGTCTCCTGTTTTCATTTGGTGCTCTCCTAATTCATCTAATATTTCTGTCCCGCTAGCACTTTTATTTCCAACAATCTTATGTCCTGTTTTTACTTCTAATTCATCTAGTAGATTCTTTGGAAATCCTGTATCTGTAAAAGTTTTAAATGGTTTAGTTATATGAAGACCCATCATTTCCCAATGACCTGTCATTGTATCTTTACCAACGCTTACTTCTTTTAATTTCATTTGATATCCAAGTGGATTTTCTATACTTGCTACATGTTTTATTTTATGTAGGTTTGCTATCCCCATTCTTTGAAGATTAGCAATATTTAAAGAATCTACTGATTCTGCTATATGTCCAAGTGTATCTACATTTATATCGCCATATTCCTTCGAATCATCCATAGCTCCTATTCCTAAAGAATCTATAACTATTGTAAATATTCTATTATATCTTTTCATATTCTTATCCCCTTTAATTAATTTATTATTTATATTTTTCCTCATTTTTTCTCTTATATATGTACATTTATATTGTATAATATAACCTATCTTTTTTATAGTCTTATTTTTATATTCATAAACATTTGATGAACTCTTACTTCATGGTATTCATATCCATTAGCTTATCATTCTCTATTTTAATACTCCATTTTTTATAATATTAAATTTGCCAATAAGCTTTGCTTTTCCTATAGAACAATTATGTTTTCCTAAAAGTACAGCTATCAATTCCGTAATCATTGTATTTTCTACTACTTCTAATATATTTAAAAGTTCTTCATCATCAGTAAAAACTATCTTAGATAAATCTATATACTTTTTAGCAACGTTAAGTTTAATTTCTCTACAATCAAGTCTAAAAAAATAATTGATCAAATTCATATCCACCTTATGTAATGTCTTTATAATAAATTCATACATTTCTTTACTAAGATATTCACTGGTAGCATAATCATAAATATAAATTCCCATTTGAAATATATCACACTTCTCACCATTAAGACTACTAACTATTTCAGCTAAAGCTTCTTCTCTATATCCATCTAATATATATAAAAATAAGTCTTCTTTATTTTCGAAATACATATAAAATGATCCTCTTGAAATCTCAGCATTCTTTATAATTCTATTAATAGATGCATCATTAAAAGAATATTCTACAAATTCACTTTTGGCTGCATTTATAATCCTTTCTTTCTTTTCTATTGTTAAATTAAAAAAAGTATTAGTCGGCATATAATAGCTCCCATCTATAAAAATAATATATATTATATCATTTATTATTTTATATTTATAAATATTAATGCGGCTCTCAAAAGAAAGCCGCTATTATTTATTTTAAACTATTCACTTCTAAGAGCTTCAACTGCATCTTTCTTTGATGCCATCTTGGCTGGAATATGTCCTCCAAGCATAGTAAGAATTGTACCTATAATTACAAGCATTACAGCATAAACTACTGGAAGCTGAGCTACATTTTTAAGATCTGTCATTTTGTAAATAACTGAGTTTATAGGGAATGTTAGACCGTATGCTATAGCTATCCCTAATACTCCTGAAAATACACCTAATATACATGTTTCAGCATCAAATACTCTTGTTATATCCTTTTTACTAGCACCTAAGGCTTTTAATATACCAATTTCTTTCGTTCTTTCTAAAACTGATGTATAAGTAATTATTCCAATCATTATTAATGAAACAACTAATGATATTCCTGCAAAAGCAATTAAAACCAAAGTTATGCCTGTCATTATTCCATTGGTCATACTCATTATAGTATCTGCTAAATCAGTATATACAATTTGATCTTCAACATCTTTTCCTTCATTATACTCATCTAAATATTTCACAACAAAGTCTTTATTATCAAATGAAGTTGGGAATATACTTATCATATATGGAGTTGAATTTCCCCCTAAATATGCTATAAGCTGCTCCTTAGTAGTTTCATCAACCTTTTCAAAAGTTAAAACATTAAAATCTGCTTCTTTCTGTGATTTTACAATATCTGAATTCATAGAATCTGCAATTATTATCTCTGAAAGTTCATCTGAATATGCAAGTCCTGGCATAAGCATTGCAAGTCCTGCATCCTTTTTCCCTCTAATTATTCCAACAACTTTTAAATCAATTGCATTATTTGAGCTATACATTTCTTCATAATTAGTATTCATTGTATAAATACCCATATCTGTTGCACTGTAATAGTCATTATTTAAAATAGCTTTAAGTCTTAACCCTAATAAATCATCAAAAGAAATAGTTTTCTGATCATATCCTAATGCCCTTAAAATAGTGTCTTGTACTTGATTTTTATCATCAATAACTAATACTACCTCATTAGCATTTTGTGGATACTCTCCAATTAATAAATCATAATTTGTTTCTAAATACCCTTCCCCCTCTTTTGTTAAAGCCTTTGGATATGATACAAAATTAATATCTTTAGTATTTACCGGAACCACTTTACCATGTTGCTCCATTAAAAGATTTACTCCAGTTATTCTTGTATACCCTATACTTTGAACATATTCAGGATTAATATTTTCTATATAATCAATATATTCATCTGTAAATACATTTTTGTGAGTCATTACATATTCATCAGTACTATAGCTATAAACTTCTTTAGCATCACTATAACTTTTTTCATTTTCAGTAATACCTAGCATTTCCTTCTGCATTGCTGAAATCTTATCAATATCAATTTCATTAGTTTCTTGCGTTATCATAATAGGAAATGATGCAAAACTATCACTTTGGAATTTGTTAATTTGCTCTTGGAATCCTGAAGATAATGACATTATGGTAGCAATACCGATTATTCCTATACTAGAAGCAAAAGCAGTAAGAGCTGTCCTACCCTTTTTTGTTTTAATATTAGTAAATGAAAGCTTTAAAGCAGTTGCAAAGCTCATGCTTGTTTTTTTAAGCTTGAATCCACTATTTTCATAATTCTTCTCATCATATGGATTGCTATCAGAAATAATATTTCCATCTTTAAATTCAACTATTCTATCAGCATACTGGTGAGCTAACTCTGGATTATGTGTTACCATGATAATTAGCTTATCTTTTGCCACTTCTTTTATAAGGTTCATAATTTCTACTGATGTTTCAGTATCTAAAGCTCCTGTTGGCTCATCAGCTAATATTATGTCAGGATTATTGGCAAGAGCTCTTGCTATGGCAACTCTCTGCATCTGCCCACCAGACAATTGATTAGGTCTTTTATGTAAATGATCTGATAAGCCTACCTTTTTAAGAACTTCTAATGCCTTTTCATGCTTTTCTTTAGCACTTACTCCACTTAAAGTCATACCTAATTCAACATTTTCAACAATGCTTAAATGTCCAATTAAATTATAGCTTTGAAATATAAAACCAATGGAATTATTCCTATAGCTATTCCAATCCTTTTCTGTAAAATCCTTAGTAGATTTACCATTTAGTATTAAGTCTCCATCAGTATAATTATCTAATCCGCCAATAATATTTAAGCAAGTTGTCTTTCCTGAACCACTAGTTCCTAATATAGCTACAAACTCTTTTTCTCTAAATGCAACTGATACACCTTTAAGAGCCTGAGTTTCAATTTCTCCAATCTTATATGTCTTTTTAATATTTTTTAATTGTAACATACCTTTATCCTCATTTTGCCAATTATATATATATTATGACAAGGTGTCATATTCATCTAAAGTATATATAACACATTTTCATATGTCAATCAATATTCTATCCAATTTACTTAAATTTAACAAAGTTTCACTTTTAAATATAAATACTTTAATATTATTTACCAATATATATTTTTTGTATTTCATTTAAATAAAAATATTATATAATATACTTCTAGGGAGGTGCTTTTAATAATGAATAACCAATTAACTATAGAAAATATAAAAAAATTACAAGATGAATTAGATTATAGAATGACGGTGAAAAGAGCAGAAATAGCAAAAGAAAAAATGATTGCTGCTGCTCATGGAGATAGATCTGAAAATGCTGAGTATAAAGCAGCTTGTGCTGAATATAGAGAAAATGATAATAGGATACAATACCTACTTACCATGATTTCAACTGCTACTGTAATAGATGAAAGTAGCTTAGATAAATCTGTTCTTGGAATTAATAGTAAAGCTAAAATTAAGTTTATTGAAGATGATTTTGAAGATATAATAACGCTTGTTACAACTATGGATATGGATCCTGAAAATATGCTTATCAGCATAGAGTCTGATTTAGGAAGAGCATTGAGCGGAAAAAGAGCTGGAGATATAGTGAAAGTTAATGCTCCAGGTGATAACTATACAATTGAAATTATAGAAATAATGGACTAATGATTTAATCTTTAGTCCATTATTGTTTTCTAAATTATAATAATGCTTTTACCATTGAATTAATTTTTGATCTATCAAACCTCCCACTAATCTTTGGCATTATTTCCTTCATTATTTTTCCAATATCTGCAACTGTATAACTACCATTTTCAATAATTTCTTTAAGCATTTCATTAACTTCCTCATCAGTTAATTGCTTTGGAAGATATGGTGTTAAAATTTCTATAGCAAAGTTTCCTTCAGCTATTTTTTCTTCATTATTAGCTTGCTTTGCATACTCTAAAGCCTCTTTATTTTGTTTTATACTTTTTTCTATTATCTTTATTACATTTTCATCTGAAATATCTTCTCTATTATTAACTTCATATGCTTTAATTTCAGCATTAACAAGTCTTAATACGCTTACCTTAGCCTTATCTCTTGCTTTCATAGCTGATATTTCATCTTTTTTTAATATTTCTTTTAACATAGCTTTTACGTTAGTATCATAAATACTAACACTTCACCTCTTTCCAATATTTTTACTAAATTATAACATAATTCATTACAATATGCGACTTTGCTTGTACCTAATTTAATTGAGTAAAGAATAAGCTATATCCACTTGATACAGCTTATCTTTCCCTATATTAAATTATATTTCATTAACAATTCTTCAATAACCGTTCCTGAAACCTTCTTCATCATAGTCTTTTGTGCTATTGATTCTGATAGAGATAGTTTTATATCTGTTAGCTTCTTTCCATCCATCATCTTTGAAGTTGAATCTAAAAGCACTCTAATATCATAACAAGAACCAAATACTTCTGGAACTCCACGATCCACATTAAGTAATGTATAAACAGCTTCCATTGCTGTCCTTACAGAATACTCTGTAGTGAATACTGTATCTCTTACTGTATCAGCAAACTGTCCTAAGAAGGCAAAGTTTACACAACCTTCTGGTACAACCTTAGGTCTGTCTCCTGCAGTTCTTGGCATAAAAAAAGCAGTAACATATGGCATCATGCATGGAACACAATTTGCTGACTGCTTAGCCATTTCTGCAATTTGATCTTCTGGTACACCTAAATGATATAGCCATTCCTGAGTAATTTCATAACCAGTACAGTTCTTCATTGGTTTCTTGATAAAGTCTCCTGGCACATCTGTAAATAATCCATATACCCATACAACTAATTGATTATCTTTTTGCTCCTTGAAATGAGGTTGTCTATTTAATGTATAACTCATTAACCAAGATGAATCCTTAACAGTTATTATACCTCCGGTAACAACCTTACCACTAAATGGATTACGCTTGCATATTTTTTCGATATATGGCGGAATCTTCTCATCTAAAGTTGTTATCGTCGCCGATTCCCAATTTGTCTCTTCTATATTAGTACAGAATTTATCAGGATTTCCAAAAGATTTATCCTGTGCTGCAATGTTTCTCCATAATCTCCAACATGCACCTTCCTTATTATTCAAAACTGCTGCATGATCATTATCACCATAAGTAGAATTTTCTACACAACTTCCATTAGTAACAAAAACAAGATCATCTTCAACTAAATCAATGCTTTCCTCTTTCCCATTATGAGTACATATTATTTTACTAGCTACTTTTTTACTACCTTCTTTTTTAAATAGCACATTTGTAACAGTAGTGTTATATTGAAAGTTTACCTCATGAGCTTCTAAATATTTTATCATTGGTAAAATCAATGATTCATATTGATTATATTTAGTGAATTTTAAAGCTTTAAAATCTGGTAATCCACCAATATGATGGATAAATCTTTGTATATATAACTTCATTTCTAACGCACTATGCCAATCCTCAAAGGCAAACATAGTCCTCCAATATAACCAGAAATTTGACTGAAAAAAGTCACTACTAAAAACATCTTTTATCTTTACATCATATAAATCCTCATCTTTAGTAAAGAATAAATGAACTATCTCCAATGCAGCTTTATCACTTAATCCAAACTTGCCATCAGTGTGAGCATCTTCACCTCTCTTGACAGTAGCTCTCATTAATGAATAATTTGGATCCTTCTTATTTAGCCAATAATATTCATCAAGCACTGAGGCCCCTTCTATTTCTAGAGAAGGTATTGATCTAAATAAATCCCATAAACACTCAAAATGATTTTCCATTTCACGTCCACCACGAATTATAAATCCTCTTTCATTATCTTTAATACCATCACAAGCACCACCTGGAAGATTTCCATCTTCTAAAATATGAATATGCTCACCTTTCATTTGGCCATCTCTAACTAAAAAACATGCAGCAGCTAGTGAAGCTAACCCTGCGCCAACTAAATATGCTGATTTTCTCTCTACATCTGCTGGTTTTTCTGGTCTAGCAAATGCTTCATAATTTCCATTGCTATAATACATATAATTGCCTCCCACTATTTATCTCAATAATTTATTTTATTTATAAATTCATATTACTGATTATTAATATTCTTTAATATAGACAATATCTTTCCTCTGTCTAATATTTATCCACATTCATAAAAGTGTAAAAAAAATAGACAAATGCTAGCACTTGTCTATTTTAATCTTATTTCTTATATGAATATGTCTTGTCTGTTCTATACCTTTCCAACGCTTCTTCCATATTACCATATATAAGTTTATTAAGCCTTTCAATAATTTTATCTGACTCTTCTTTCATACCACTCTTAATCCAGTCTAAAACAATTCCAACAAAAGCATACTTATAAAAATCAGCAATAAAGGATTTATCCTTTTCTCTAACAGGAATGCCTTTTGCCTTTTCCTCTACTACACCAATTAATAATAAATATACTTCATTATATAAATATCTCTCTAAATATTCTCTGCTGACAGAATTAAAAGTAGTTAAGACAAATTCTTTATTATTCACAATATATTGAAATATTTGCTTAAACCCTTGTTGCCATGTTTCGTATGTCTTTTTTTCGCCTAAAGCTTTAGTGGCTTCATTAGTGTATACCCATTCCAGTAAATCATATATATCTTTAAAATGATAATAAAAAGTCTGACGGTTTACCCCACAATATTCTGTAATATCTATAATCCTTATCTTCTCCAATGGTTTTTTTGCTAACATCTTTTTCAACGAACTTGCAAAAGCCCTTTTAGTTATTTCTGACATATGTTAACCTCCCATCTTTAACCAGCTAAAATAGCTAATATTTTTTCCATAACTTTCTAAATAATTGTACCACAGATAAATGTAAATATTCCATAATATAAAATAAAGCTTAATATTCTAGTTTTTCATATATAAAAAGGGGCTGTCTCATAAATCATTTAAAAATAATTTATTAGACAGCCCCTTTTTTATCTTACATTGAATATAATATTTTTAATTCCTCACATACAAATTGCACTTTTGTTCCAATGATAATTTGAATGCTCTTTTTACCTGGTTTTATTATACCTGAAGCCCCAGAGGATTTAATAAGCTTTTCGTTTATTTTATATTTATCTTTAATTTCTAAACGCAATCTTGTAACACAATTATCAATAGAAATAATATTTTCTTTTCCACCTAAACCTTCTAAGATAATTTCAGCCATTGGTGCCTTAAAACTTAATACCCAGTCTACAAATCCTACTCTTACAGGAAGTACTGTACATATTACAGCAGAAATTCCACTTAATACTGCATGTATAAAATATAGTCCTGGTGCTAAGAACATAAAGGCAAATTCTAACGGCTCAGTAACACCTGTAAAGAATGCCGAAATTGATCCTGCAAGTAATAATCCATATACTACTTTTTTCTTATTCTTATTTGCACAATGATACATTGCTAAAGCTCCTGCTGGTAACTTAACAGATTTAAATTTATTATAACAAGTAGCTCCAATAATCCCTGCTAAAATACCTGTAAACTGAGTCTGTATCTTACCAAAGGCTGGCTGGTACTTCAGATACATCTACACCTTTAAACATGGCAACAGCAGTAGTTGATAATAAAGTAGTCATCATCAACCATGAAACAAGACCTGCAAGACCTGCTGTCCCATCATTATCATCTGACATCCCAATACCTACACCTATAGCAAAAAGAATTCCCATATTGTCTATTAGAGCACTACCTGCCTTAATCATAAAAGCAGCTATTAAATTATTAGCTCCCCACCCTGCTGGATCTATCCAATATCCTATTCCCATAAGTATACTGGCAACTGGTAAACATGCTACTGGAAGCATTAATGATTTACCTAGCTTTTGCAAATATTTCATGATAATAATAT
This sequence comes from Clostridium sp. 29_15, assembly GCF_001916075.1. NCBI lineage: Bacteria > Bacillati > Bacillota > Clostridia > Eubacteriales > Clostridiaceae > Clostridium > Clostridium sp. 29_15. Next base: position 17,166 of record NZ_MNRT01000014.1, on the reverse strand, counting down.
TTCCCCTTTTTTCTTTTGATAAGATAAAAATTATCTTTCAGTATAAACTTCTTTCCCTTTGACAAATACCTTCTTTATTGTTATATTTTCATCAAATAACAATAAATCTGCATCATAACCTTCTTTTATAGAACCTTTATAACTATGAACATTACAGTGTTTTGCTGGATTATATGTAGCCATCTTTACTGCTTCATATAAAGGTATTCCGCAATTTTTATATACATTAGCAACAGCTTTATCAATGGTTAATACTGAACCAGCTAAGGCTCCATTTTTTAGTCTAGCAGCACCATTTATCACTTCAACATCTTGACCACCTAAAGAATAACAACCATCTCTCATGCAGCAAGCCATCATTGAGTCGCTTACTAACATTACTTTATCAGTGCTTTTAACTTTATAAGCTATCTTTAATGCTGGATATGAAATATGAATTCCATCAGCTATTGTTTCTGTTGTAATATCAGTATCAAATATTGCTCCTACGCATCCTGGCTCTCTATGGTTAAAACCTGTCATTGCATTATATAAATGCGTTGAATGGCTAATTCCCCAGTTGATTCCTTCTATTACTTCCTCATAAGTAGCTTTTGTGTGTCCTAAGGAGCAAACTATACCTTTAGATGTAGTATACTCTATAAGTTCCTTAGCTCCTTCAACTTCCGGTGCCAAGGTAAGTGATACAACAGCATCACTACATCCATCAACTACTTTTTCATATGATTCTATGGATGGCTTTAAAAGAAAATTAGGATTTTGAGCACCAATGGCTTTGGGACTGATAAATGGTCCTTCTAAATGTGCACCTAAAACATTTGCTCCCTCTGTTCCTTCTTCTTTTAGCTTCTTAATGACCTTCATGGCTTTATTAATATCTTCAATTGATACAGTCATTGTTGTTGGTAAAAAAGATGTAGTTCCATGCTCCACTATTACCTTTGCTATAGTATTGAGAGCTTCTACTGTACCATCCATAGTATCATATCCACCAGCACCATGTATATGTACATCTATAAATCCTGGAGAAAGATATAAACCTTTAGCATCTAAAACCTCTCCTTTAAAATCTTCTGTATTTATTTTTTCTATTTTACCATCTTTAATTAATATTGATCCTTCTTCAATTTTATCTTTATATATAATTTTACAATTTTTAATTATCATTAGTAAAACTCCTTTAGTTAACAATTATAAGTTTTCTAATGCTTCCTCTATTTCTTTATCTATTATAAGAGTTACATCAAAATGTAATTGTAACATAGTTGATGGATTATTTGTGGTTATTTTTCTAAAATACCAAACTTTCAAAAAAGAGTCATAATACAATAATGATACTTATTGCTCTTTTCTCACGCTTAACTAGTCTATTTAAATTAATACAGTAGCACCACTTACCAACTTTGAATAACCTACAGAGAATCATTTATGTAAACAAGGTTGTCTATAATGATGATATTTTTCATATGCTTAATAATTGTATCTATATCTTGAATAAGTAAATATATCTAAAAAAATGATACCTCACAAATTTTTTAAATCATTTATGAGGTATCACTCTTAATATTTATATTAAATTAAGCACTAATTATATTTTTCACTTCATTATAATATTTTTCAACCTTAGACAAAATTTCTTGTTCTTGTGCTAAATTAGCTACATGAGCTAACGATTCTTTAACACCTTTTTCAGAAATTAGGCTTTGAAGTTCTACACTTTGACTATCTTCTTCATTATTATAATTAAGAGCAGCTCCAACTCCTAATAATAGATTGTCTATGTCTAAATTAAAACTCTTTGCTGTCATTAGAGGTTTAATTAATCTGTCATTTTCATTTAATTTTCTTAAAGGCTCTCTTCCAACTCTAGCTACATCATCCTTTAAATATGGATTTTTAAATCTTCCAATTATCTTATCTATATATTTAAAATGCTCTTCTTTATCAAAATTATATTTAGCTATAAGTCCTTGTCCACTTTCTATCATGGCCTTTTTAACTAAATCGTGGATAACTTCATCTTTTATGCTTTCATCAACAGTATTATAACCTTTTAAATATCCAAAATAAGCTGTTATTGCATGTCCAGTATTTAATGTAAATAATTTTCTTTCTATATATGCCATTAAATTATCAGCTAAATTCATTCCATATATTTTAGGAATTTCACCTTTAAATGCTTTTTCTTCTACATTCCATTCATAGAAATTTTCCACAACTACATCTAATATATTTTCACTTTTAACTGGTGGTACTATTCTATCCACTGAGCAATTAGGGAAACCTACATATTCATTTAAATACGCTATCTCTTCTTCATTTAAATATTTTTTAACTTCTTCTTCTAATTGTGAACTTGCTTTTATTGCATTTTCACAAGCTACTATATTTAAATAACTAGTTACACCTGTTATCTTTCTTAACTTAATTCCATTAGCTATAGTTGATGCTATTCTTGGCAATACTACAGGACCTACAGCAGTTGTAATTATATCTGATGTTCTAATTTCTTCTAATATTTCATCACTTGTTGATATAACACCACTAATGTTTTCTACTTTTTCATCTTTACATTCAACATCCATTATATGAATTGTATAACATTTATCTTCATTAATCTTGCTTATTATCTCTTCGTTAACATCTGCAAATACTACATGATATCCTGATTTAGATAATAAAGCTCCTATAAATCCTCTTCCTATGTTTCCAGCTCCAAATTGAATCGCCCTTTTCATATTATTTCCCTCCATTTACTTTAATAATTTATACAATTAATTATTTATTAAATACTTTTAATATATCGTTTACATCATATGTCTTTCTTAACTTTTCTACTAAACCTTCATCTTCTAATGACATTGCTATATTAGATAATATAGTTAAATGTTCATCTCCAACACCTGCAATACCCACTACTAAGTAAGCTACTTCATCACCAAATTTAATTCCATTCGGATATTGAAGTACTGCTATTCCTGATTTCTTTACTTCTTTTTTAGCTTCTCCAACACCATGTGGTATAGCAACTCCCATCCCTATATATGTTGAAACTATTTCTTCTCTTTCAAGCATAGCTTGGATATATTCTTCTTTCACATAGCCTTCTTTTGCAAGTATTTCACCTACTCTCTTTATTGCCTCTTCCTTTGAAACACTTTCTAAACCTAAAACTATATTATTTTTATTTAATATTGAAGTTTCTTTTGCTTCTACAATTTCATTAGTTGCTGCTACTTCTTTTGCAACTTTAACATTTCCATTTGTTCTTGCTTGTAAACTATTAAATAATTCATCTAACTTTTTATCTTGTAAGAAGTTTTCTATAAATACATGTTCAGCTTGTGGTGAATTCTTCTTTGCTCTTTCAATTAACTTAACATGACTTACAACTAAATCAGCATCACTTGGTATAGTATCTACTGAAGAATTTGTAACTTCTATATTTAATCCTAATTTCTTTATTCTATTTCTAAATTTTGTAGCACCCATTGCACTTGATCCCATTCCAGCATCACATGCAAATACTATTTTATTTATAACATCTCTTTTAATTACATCAACATTACTTTCTAAGTTGCTCTCTTCTTTAGTTTCATCTTCCATATTATTTGCTGCTTTTTTTACTAAAGGTGCTGCTACTAGGAATGAAACTGCTGCAGCTGCTAAAATTCCTAAAAGTACTCCTAACATTTCACCTTTTGGTGCTAAAGCTAATATTGCAAATATACTTCCTGGTGATGGTGTTGCAACTAAACCTACTTTAAATATTGAAAATACTAATATTCCTGCCGCACTACCTGCTATTGGTGCTAAAAGTAATAATGGATTCATTAATACATATGGGAAATAAATTTCGTGAATCCCACCTAAAGCATGAATTATTGCTGCTCCTGGTGCTGACTCTTTCATTGCACCTTTACTACACATCCAATATGCTAATAACACTCCAAGTCCTGGTCCTGGATTTGACTCTAATAAGAACATTATTGATTTACCCATATTTTGAGCTTGTTCGATTCCTATTGGTCCTATAATTCCATGATTGATTGCATTATTCAAGAATAAAACTTTTGCTGGTTCTATAAATATTGATACTAAAGGTAATAACCCTTTACTTATTATAAATTCTACTCCACCTTTTAATACCCCTGTCATCATAACAACAAATGGTCCTACTGCATAGAATCCCACTATTGCAAGTATCATACCTATTATTCCAACTGAAAAGTTATTAACTAACATTTCAAACCCTGCTGGTACTTTACCTTCAACTGCTTTATCAAACTTTTTAATAATATATCCACTTAATGGACCCATTATCATAGCACCTATAAACATTGGAATATCAGCTCCAACAATAACTCCCATTGTTGCTATTGAACCAATTACTCCACCACGAACTCCAGCTACTACTTTACCACCAGTGTATCCAACTAATATTGGTAAAAGATATTTTAACATTGGATCAACTAGTCCTGCTAATTTTTCATTTGGAAACCATCCACTGGCAATAAAAAATGCTGTAATAAATCCCCAAGCTATGAATGCTCCTATATTAGGCATTACCATACCACTAAGAAACTTTCCAAACTTCTGAATCTTTTCCTTCATATTTATTTTCCTCCTAAACTTGATAGCATATTTATCTATAAGCTGTATTTGAAATTTTAATCTATCGCTTACAAGTTTATTTTATTTTATATATACGTTTACATCAACAAATTGATAATTACAACTTGTCCTTAATATTAGTGACAAATTATTTTTTTAACAATACCTTATATTTTGTCACTAATAAAGCAATGTTTTTAGTTATAAATTAAATAAAAGGTTAAGCACATATAATAATTATGCTTAACCTTTTATTTATTATTTTATTATTCAACTGTAACAGATTTTGCTAAGTTTCTTGGTTTATCTATATCGCAACCTTTTTCACTTGCTACATAATAAGCTATTAATTGCAATTGAACCGCTCCTAAAATAGGTGCTATCATATTAGAAGTTCTAGGAATTCTTAATACTTTATCAAATACTGTTAAATCTAATTCTTCATCTTCATAAGCAATTGCAATTATTTCAGCTCCTCTAGATTTAACTTCTCTTATGTTGCTAATCATTTTATCTTTTAATTGACTTTGAGTTAATGCTGCTATAACCTTTGTTCCAGGTTCAATTAATGCAATTGTTCCATGTTTAAGTTCACCACCAGCATATGCTTCAGAATGAACATAAGATATTTCTTTAACTTTTAATGCACCTTCTATAACTAGTGCATAATCAGCTCCTCTACCTAAGTAGAATAAATCTGTTTCTTCCGCTAATATTTTACTTACTTCAGCAACTTGTGATTTCATTTCAAGCACCGCTTCAATTTTTTCAGGTAAACTTAATAAAGATTCTTTAAGTTCCTTTTCCACATCTTTATCTAAAATTCCTTTTAAGTCAGCAAAATACATTCCAAGTAAATTCATTACTACAACTTGAGTTGTATATGCTTTAGTAGATGCAACAGCAATTTCTGGTCCTGCCATAGTATAAATTACATTATCAGCTTCTCTTGAAATACTGCTTCCAACAACGTTAGTTACTGCTAAAGTTTTAGCTCCTACTTTCTTAGCATCTCTTAAAACTGCTAAAGTATCAGCTGTTTCCCCAGATTGACTTAATGTAATTATTAAAGTTTTATTAGTTACTAATGGTTCTCTATATCTAAATTCTGAAGCTATTTCAACTTCAACTGGAATTTTAGCTAATTTTTCTATGGCTACTTTCCCCATTAATCCAGCATTATAAGCTGTACCACATGCTATTATATAAATTCTATCAATTTCATTTAATTCTTCTAAAGTTAAATTGAAATCTTCAAATTTAACTTTATCATTTAATAAAACTCTTCCTGTCATTGTATCTCTAATAGCCTTTGGTTGTTCATGAATTTCTTTTAACATAAATGAATCATATCCACCTTTTTCAGCTGCATCTTCATTCCATGTTACTTTATAAATTTCTTTTGATATTTTCTCTCCATTTAAATTAAATACTTCTGCACTATTTTTAGTTATAACAACAATTTCTTTATCTTCTAAAAGATAGATATCCCTTGTATAATTTAAAACAGCTGGAATATCTGAAGCTATAAATTTTTCATTATCTCCAAGCCCAACTATTAAAGGGCTATCTTTTCTTACTGCTACTATTTTATCTGGTTCATTACCACAAATTACTCCTAAAGCATAACTTCCCTCTAATCTTTCTATAGTTTTAGCTACTGCCTCAAATAAATCACCATTGTAATAGTAATGAATTAAATTTGGTATAACTTCTGTATCTGTAGCTGATTTAAACTCATATCCTTTATCTTTTAAGAATTTAGTTAATTCAGCATAATTTTCAATTATACCATTATGAACTACAGTTATATCTCCTTTTGAAGCTTGGTGAGGATGTGAATTAATATCTGATGGCTCACCGTGAGTGGCCCATCTAGTATGTCCAATTCCTATTGTTCCTTCAGCAGGATTATTTTCTAATTCTCTTGATAGATTAGCTAAACGTCCTTTGTGTTTAACTATTTCTACTTCACCATTATTAATTACAGCTATCCCTGCTGAATCATAACCTCTATACTCAAGCTTAGATAATCCTTCTATTAAAAAATCTGTTGCATTTTTATTTCCAACATATCCTACTATTCCACACATATTAAAAATCTCCCTTACATTTATAAAAATAATTTTACTTCTTCAAGACTCTGTTCTAACATAAATTTAATACAGAGGTATAATGTTCTCAGAAATCAAAAATCTTAAATGAAGGTTGTATACCCAATTGAATTTGTTCTAGAAATCACTTTCTAGGTTTGTCAATCTTTAACAGTAGCATACAAGTACTGTGGGGCATCCGCCGAAAATCTCGATATTCCCCAACCTCGTCAACTTAGTAAATGTTTTAATTTATTTACTAAGTTCTGGCGCTTTTATTATTTTTTTAAAATTTTTTCTTCTATAATTCTCACCAACTTATTTAAAATTTTATACCTCTCGTTTAAAATTATATCATATCAATAATATTTTTGCATTAATATTTTTATATCAAATAAACCATATAATTGTAAATAATCAAATAATTAATAAAAGGAGAATATAATATAATGAATTTATTGCCACTAGGCTCTATAGTAGTTTTAAAAAATGGTTATAAAAAACTTATGATTATTGGTAGAAAACAAATACAACAATCAGAAAATAAAATCTGGGATTACTTAGGTGTATTATATCCAGAAGGTTATTTAGGATTAGGATATACATTTTTATTTAATAATACTGATATACAGCAAGTTATTTTTAAAGGATATCTAGATTTAGAAGAAGATGCTTTTAAATTAGCTTTAAAAAATTTAAATAAGTAGATATAATAAACTTAGATAAGAAATATCTTTTATCTAAAAATTATAGCTTATTTTAGGAGATATTTAATGAAAAAAAATGCTTTAACATTAAGACAAAAGAAAATAATAGAAATTTTAACTAGTCCTAATAATACTGATTTTATAACAATTTCTAATATTGCAGAAAAATTAGGATTAAGCAATAGAACTGTATTAAGGGATATGCCTAATGTGGAGAAATGGCTTTATGAAAATGACTTTAATTTTATAAAAAAACCAGGAGTAGGTCTAATTATTGATGAAAGTTTAGAAAACAAAGAATTTATATTAGAATTACTAGAATTTGAAAATATAAAAAAAGAATACACTAAAGAAGAAAGAAAAAGAATAATATTAGGAGAATTAATACTTAATAAAACTCCATTAAAATCATATTATTTTACTTCAAATTTAAAAATATCTGAAGGAATTTTAAATAGCGATTTATATGAATTAGAAAATTGGTTAAATCAATTTAATATTAAAATTATAAAAAGACAAGGTGTTGGAATTTATTTAGAAGGTTCTGAAGAAAATTATAGAAAAGTATTATCAAATATTTTATATAGTGCTATAGGACAAAATAAAATTATAGATTTATTAGGTAATAATAATGAAATAGATAAAAATCTTAAGGATTTAACATTGGAAAATAAATTACTAGATTTTGTAGAGGAAGACTTAATAAAAGCTATTCAAAATGTACTAAATAATATAGAGAAAAAATATGAATTTAAGTTATCAGATAATTCCTACATAGGACTAATAATACATTTAACTTTAGTAATAAAGAGATTGCAAAATGGCGATACAATAATTATGGATAAAGATGTTTTATTAGAATTAGAAAATATGGATGAATTTAAAATAGCAAAAAAAATTGCTAATAATTTATCTAAAGAATTAGGTATAGAAATATCAAGAGATGAAATGGGATATATCACCATGCACATTAAAGGTGCAAAATTATCACTAAATAAAATTGAAGATAACATAGATTTAAATAATTTGGATATTAGAAAAATATCAAGTACTATTATTGCCAGTATAGAAAACGATTTCCAAATAGATATAATAGATAAAGATAAATTAAATAGAGATTTATCTAATCATTTAGTTCCTGCTATAAGTAGGTTAACCATGAATCTTAATATTAGAAATCCATTGCTTGATAGTATTAAAGAAAAATATTATGAAATTTTTAAAGCTTGTGAAAAAGCATGTGAAATACTAAAAAATATAGTTAATATCTCTAAGATATCAGAATCTGAAATTGCATACATAACATTACATTTTGCAGCTGCAATACAAAGAACTTTAGAACAAGAAAAAATAATAGCTGTAGTAGCATGTCCATCTGGCGTTGGGACATCTAGGCTTTTATCAAGTGATATACAAAGATCATTTAATAATATAATCATTAAAGATAGAATTTCTATTATTAATATAGACATTGATAGTTTAAAAAATCAAGGTATAGATTGTATAATTTCTACTGTAAAATTAGATATAGATTATAAATGTATATCAGTAAATCCATTGTTATCAGAAGATGATAAATTGAAACTAAAAAATTTTACAAAAGAAATATTGGATAACAAAATAAATATGGTATCTAAAAAAGCTGAAAAAAAAATATTTGGAAAAGAAGAAATACAATTAATATCTAATTTAGGTGATATTATTATTAATCTGTTATCAAATATAATTTTGAAAGAAGTGAAAACGGTTTTAGATATAAATGATTTAATTTATGTGTCCAGTAAATTATTTAGCGATAATGAAGAAGATAGAATAAACATAGAAAATAGATTATTACAACGTGAAAAATTAGGAACTACATATCTGAAAGGATATGACTTAATGCTTTTACATTGTAAAAGTGATGTAATTAAAGAATGTAAATTTGGAGTAATTCAACTAAAAGATGAATTACTAATAGATGGAAAAAAAATTAAATCTGCAATGCTTTCTTTATTACCAGAAAATGCAAAACAAATAGAATTAGAAGTTATGAGTGAAATAAGTTGTGAATTAATAGAAAATCTGTATTTTTCAGAAATAATAAAAACAGGAAGTATTCATGATATAAAAAGAGAAATTGAAAAAAAACTTACTTATTTTTATAAAAATAAAGTAAAATCAACTATTAAATAAAGAATAGGGATGTCGCATTATGCGACATCCCCAGATTCTTTCTTATATATTTTTTGCTTCAACTAACTTTATTTTCATTTCACATTTGCTTTTATTTATTACATATTTATACGCTGGAATAAGAAATGCATCAGCAAAAATCCAGGCTACTGGACTTGCTAAACATACTGCAACATAGCCAAAAATAGGAACTAAGATAAATCCACATAATGCTCTAGCAATCATTTCACACACTCCTGCTAATATAGCAAAAGTTGAATATCCCATTCCTTGGATAGTAAAACGTACTACATTTACTATGCATAAAGGAATATAAAAAGCTGCTATGATAATTAAATTTTCACTTACCTTTGCAAGTATTTCTATTTCATTTTCATTTACGAAAAGAAGGGCTAAGCTCTTGCCAAAAAAAACAGATATCATTAAAGCAACAATTGAATAAACTGAACCAATTATCATACTCTTCTTTATGCCTTCACTTATACGTTCTAATTTACCAGCACCAATATTTTGTCCTGTATATGTAGCCATTGTAGACCCTAATGCATCAAATGGACAACATAAAAACATAGAAATTTTTCCCGCTGCTGTTACTGCTGCTACAATTATAGATCCAAGACCATTTACTGCTGCTTGCAGTATGACGCTTCCTATAGCAGTAATAGAATACTGTAGCCCCATAGGTATTCCCATATAACATAATCTTCTTATACAATATCCATCAATCTTCAATTCATCACTTTCAAATTTTAGAACTGAATATTTTTTTCTCATATATATTAAACATAATATACCTGATACAGCTTGAGCTATAACTGTTGCCCAAGCAGCACCAGCTACTCCCATATGCATATAGATAATTAAAAATAAGTCTAAAATTATATTTATTATAGATGATATTATCAAAAAGAAAAGTGGCGTTTTACTATCACCTAGTGATCTTATAATTCCAGATAACAAGTTATATAAATAAGTTGCTGGTATACCTAGAAAAATCACATATATATAGCTATAAGCCCCTTGAATTATATCTTCTGGTGTTCTCATGGCTATTAAAATTTGTCTACAAAACACACAAACTATCAATGTCATGACTACTGAAAATACTATAGCTAAAAAACCACTATTAAAGACGTACTTACGTAGTTTTTTAAAATTTCCTGCTCCAAATTTTTGTGCCACCGGTATGGCAAACCCATTGCAAACACCCATACAAAAACCAATTATCATAAAATTTATTGACCCAGTAGACCCTACAGAAGCTAATGCACTTACCCCTAAATATTTACCTACAATAATTGTATCAACCATACTATAAAACTGTTGAAATAACATTCCTAATAATAATGGAATTGCAAAGCCTAAAATAATATTGAAAACATTTCCTTTGGTCATATCTCTCATTTCACTTTTTCTCATAACCCATAACCTCTCTCTTTATATTTTCCTTAATTTTTATTACTCCAAAGATATATTATTATATAATGTCTACAATTTCCATATATTTCACATAATTATTTTTTACAAAATTTTATTATATTTTCGTAAATTTCTTTTTACTCTTCCACCTCATAGTAGATAACTTTGTCATTAACTAGTGGTTCTAGTACTAAGCCTACAAACTGACTTTCACCATTAAGTTATTGAATATAGTAGTCACACATAAAAATCCAGATATACAATTATTTAAGTATATCTGGATTTATTAATTTTAATTATTTATTATTTTTTAGCCACATTATAGCACTATATGCATGTATAGCTGCTCCTGTAGGTAATATATCCTCATTGAAAACTACCTTTTCATTATGCATAGCTTCTCCATATAAACTATTTTCTTGCTTTGTACCAGCTCCTAACATAATATATACGCTTGGAACCTCATATGAATAAGAAGCAAAATCTTCTGAACCCATTCCACCTTGCTCAAATAAAACAACTGCTTTTTCTCCAACTATATCTTTCATATAACCAGTAAGTTCATGAGCTAATTCATCATTATTTGCTAATGGTGGTACAGATGATAACTCTATCAATTCTGCTTCTCCTCTAAGCATTTTAGCTGTAGAAGTAACTATTTCATTCATTCTATCAAAAATAAATTCCCCTACTTCTTTATCTAAACTTCTTATAGTTCCTTCCATAACAACTTCTTCCGGTATTACATTTGGTACATCTCCACCTACAAATTTACCTATTGTAACAACAGCTGATTCAGTAGCTGATATTTCTCTAGTTAAAATAGTTTGAATTGCTAAATAGATATGTGCAGCTATATTGATTGGATCTATTCCTGTTTCTGGCATAGCTCCATGACATCCTTTTCCTTTTACAACAATTCTAAATCTATTACACCCTGCAATACTAGTTCCTAAACCACATAATACAACATTTGAAGGTGTTCCTGAATGAACATGCATTGCTAAAGCTGCATCAACTTTAGGATTTTCAAGTACCCCTGCCTTTATCATTTTCTTAGAACCAGTAAATCCTTCTTCATCAGGTTGAAAAACTAATTTAATAGTTCCTTCTATCTCATCTTGATTTTCTTTAAGTAATCTTGCTGCTCCTAATAACATTGCTGTATGCATATCATGTCCACATGCATGCATGCATCCATTAGTAGACTTAAAGTCACATGAAGTTTTTTCAGCTATAGGAAGTGCATCCATATCTGCTCTTAATAAAAAAGTTTTTCCTGGTTTGTTTCCTTTAATTGTAGCTACTATTCCACTTTCACAAATTTCTTCAGGAGAATATCCAAATTCAACTAATTTATCCATAACATATTTTTTAGTTTTTGGTAACTCTTGACCTACCTCTGGATTACTGTGAATTACTCTTCTATAGCTTATAATTTCTTCTTTTATAAGTTTTGCTTGTTCTATAAATTTTTTCATATGTTTACCTCTTTATTTTTATTTTATAAACTTAATATTATACTTTTTATTTTCAAAGTCAATTAAATAATTGTAAACAAAAAAGAAATTTATTTTTAATAATTTTTTTAAAATCTAGACCCTACTCTTTTAATTTAAAATTAATCAAAAATATATATTTGAGGGTCTTTTTTAAGTATCATTATGATAAAATTTATCACAATAAAAATTTGCTTCAATAATTAAATTTTAGGTAATTTAATTTTGATATATTATATTTAATTTATCTAAATACTCAAACCTTTTAATTTCTTTACCATCTAAATCCTCTTTATTCATATCAACTGCACTAACTCCATTATTGTTATATGTAGAATAATAATAAATGCCTTTTTGTTGACACATACAAGAAGAATATAAAGTAATATCATCTGATCCTTCACTAATTACAGCACCTCTAGGCATTGCTACATTATTTAACATATGAAAAAATTGACTTATTCCTGATAATAAATCTTCTGATACTGGAAATTTTGATTTTAAATATGCTATTCTTACAAATCTATCAACTCCAGAAAGTCCTCCTGGTAACCCTTTTGTACCCATCCCTACCCCTAAAGGTCTTAATTCTTTATTGCCCCATTTCACATTTTCTGGTTGAACAGGTGTGGTTTTCATATATTCATTTAAATTAGTTAAATGCCAACCAAATGTTGGTGAATTAGTTAAAACTCCAATTGGATTATCATAAGTTTTAAATCCTTCTTTTGTTTTTTCTATAACTATAGATTTTCCATTAGTATCTGAAACTATCCAATGAAGTGTTGGAAGAGGTGTTTTTTCATTAATTGGTATTGCCACTAATTCTATATTTTTAATTTCATTTAAAACCTCATCTACTGTTTGAAAATTTGATAGTATCCATAAAATTAAATCATATGGTGCTATATTTTTCTTTCCATGAACTTCATTTTCTTCTGCGTGAAAATATCCTGGAAAATTAAGTCCTGCACACCCTAATCCTTTTTCATTAAATGCATCTGCAAAAGCTGGATAATCATCTATAACACTGGCCATACCCAATATTGCATATTTATTTTTTCTTATCTCTCCAGTAACTCTATCTCTATACTCATAATTTCTAGGAACTAATGTTACTGCTTGATTAAATGAATATGCCAAATCCATATTTCTACCAAATAAATTATAACCATCTTTAGTTGATAACGTTAACGCTGTACACATTTTTATCTCCTCCAAAGTAAATTTTATCTTAAATTAAAAAATCTATAAATCTATCCTAATTTCTTAAAATAATTTTTCTATTATTATTTTTTAATTATCAGATAAACTTAGTATTCTCTACTAAGACATTATTCATTCATTTATTATTAAGATAAAACAAACCCATGAAAATCAAAAGTTTGCTTTTCATGGGTTTATATGTTGCATGATATTATTTATCGTGATAAATACCCTCTATATTCACTTGTATAAAGAAGCTTTTTAGCATTTTCTACCCTCTCTTTAGTAGGTGGTTTTACATTAATTAAAGGATAAGCAATACCAAGTTTCTCCCATTTAAAAATTCCAAGGTCATGATAAGGAATTACTTCTACACGATCTACATTGCTTAAAGTCTTGATAAATTCATTAAGTCTTATCAATTCTTCATCATTATCACTTCCACCTGGTACCAATACATGACGAATCCATACTGGTTTGTTAATTTCTGATAAATACTTAGCCATATCAAGAATATTTAAATTACTCCATCCTGTAAGTTTTTTATGCTTAGATTCATCTATTTCTTTAATATCCAAAATTACAAGATCAGTTACATTCATAAGCTCCTTAAACTTGCTAAAGAAAGGCTCTTCTCTTGTAAATGGATTTCCAGACGTATCTAATGTTACGTGAACACCTTTAGCCTTAGCCTTTTTAAAAAATTCATTTAAGAAATCTATTTGGATAAGTGGCTCACCACCACTCACTGTAATGCCTCCTCCACTTTTCCAATAAGTTTTATATTTTAAAGCTTGAGTCAAAAGCTCATCAGCAGTTCTTTCCTCACCACCATTAATATCCCAAGTATCAGGATTGTGACAAAACTTGCATCTCATATGACAGCCATTAAAAAAAACAACAAAACGCACTCCAGGTCCATCAACAGATCCAAAAGTTTCTATTGAATGAATTTTTGCTATATTTTTATTCAAATTAAATTTCTGCATGGCATGTTCTAGAAATAACATCAAGTTGTTGTTCTCTTGTTAAATCTATAAATTTAACTGCATAACCTGATACACGAATGGTAAAGTTAGCATATTCTTCTTTTTCAGGATGTTCCATAGCATCTTTTAATTTTTCAACACCAAATACGTTAACATTTAAATGATGTGATCCTTGTTCAAAATATCCATCTAATACTTGTACAAGTTTATCAGCTTGTTCTTCTTTATCATGACCAAGTGCTGTTGGGTTAATTGTTTGTGTATTTGAAATACCATCTAAAGCCCATTCATATGGTAATTTAGCTACAGAATTTAATGAAGCAAGCAATCCATTATTTTCTGCTCCATAAGATGGACTTGCTCCTGGTGAAAGTGGAGTCCAAGCTTCACGTCCATCTGGCATATTACCTGTATATTTACCATATACTACATTAGATGTTATAGTAAGAATTGATGTTGTTGGTTCAGAATTTCTGTATGTGTGTCTCTTCTTGATTTTGTCAAGGAATGACTTAAGAACATATACACCTATTTCATCAGCTCTGTCATCATCATTACCGTATTTAGGGAAGTCCCCTTCAATTTCATAATCTGTAACAATGCCTGCTTCATTACGTATTGTCTTAACTTTAGCATACTTAATTGCCGAAAGAGAATCTATTACATGTGAGAATCCTGCAATACCTGTGGCAAATGTACGTCTTACATCTGTATCAATAAGAGCCATTTCTGCTGCTTCATAATAATATTTATCATGCATATATTGAATTAAATTTAGAACATTTACATAAAGACCTGCAAGCCAATCACTCATTTGTTCATATTTTGCAATAACTTCATCATAATTAAGATATTCAGAAGTTATTCCCTTATATTCTGGTCCAACTTGTTTACCTGATTTTTCATCAATACCACCATTTATTGCATAAAGTAAACATTTAGCTAAATTAGCTCTAGCTCCAAAAAACTGCATTTCCTTCCCTGTTTGAGTAGCTGATACACAACAACAAATTGAATAATCATCTCCCCATACTGGTTTCATAACATCATCATTTTCATATTGAATAGAACTTGTTTCTACTGAAATCTTAGCTGCATACTTCTTAAAATTTTCAGGAAGTGCAGAAGAATAAAATACAGTAATATTTGGCTCTGGTGCAGGTCCCATATTTTCTAATGTGTGAAGGAAACGATAGTCATTCTTTGTTACCATATGGCGTCCATCAACACCTATACCTGCTAATCCAATAGTAACCCATGAAGGATCGCCTGAAAATAATTCATTATAAGATGTTATTCTTGCATATTTAACCATTCTACATTTCATTGTTAAATGGTCAATTAATTCTTGAGCTTCTCTTTCTGTAATAACTCCCTTATCTAAATCTCTTTGAATATATATATCAAGAAATGTAGATACACGCCCTATTGACATAGCTGCACCATTTTGAGTTTTTATTGCAGCTAAGTATCCAAAATATAACCATTGAACTGCTTCCTTAGCATCTTTTGCTGGTTGTGATATATCATATCCATAGCTTTCAGCCATTTTTTTCATATTTTCAAGTGCTCTACGTTGTTCTGTAATTTCTTCTCTTAAACGAATAATATCATCTGTCATAGTACCATCGCCACAATTATTAAAATCGTTAGTTTTTTCTTCTATAAGATGATCTATACCATAAAGAGCAACTCTTCTGTAATCTCCAACAATACGTCCACGCCCATAAGTATCAGGAAGTCCTGTAATTATATGACTATGACGTGCTTTTTTCATTTCTGGTGTATAAGCATCAAATACTGCTTGATTATGAGTTTTATGATATTCAGTAAAAATTTTGTGTAATTCTGTATTTACTTTATATCCATAATTTTCACAGGATTGTTCAGCCATTTTTATACCGCCATATGGCATAAAAGCTCTTTTTAAAGGCTTGTCTGTTTGAAGACCAACAATTTTTTCAAGTTCTTTTAAAGATTCATCAATATACCCTGGACCATAAGATGTAAGGCTAGAAACTACTTCAGTTTCCATATCAAGTACTCCACCCTTAGCTCTTTCTTCCTTTTGTAGTTCTTGTAATCTGCTCCAAAGTTTGTTTGTAGCATCTGTCGGAGCTGCAAGAAAACTTTCATCACCATCATATGGTTTATAATTTTTTTGAATGAAATCTCTTACATTGATTTCTTCTTTCCATAATCGCCCTTCAAAGCCTTCCCATTGTTCTTTTTCTAACATTTTCATTCCTCCACAAATTATTAACATATTCAAATTTGAAAACTATACTCAAGAAAAATATTATCTTATTTTATCATTTATGTCAATATTTTCCTTAAACAGTTTATTATACAAATAAAAAAAATAAAGGGGACGTCTCATAAATGATTTTTAAATCATTTATGTAGACGACCTCTTTTTTGTTTTTTAGAAAAAT
Organism: Clostridium sp. 29_15; assembly: GCF_001916075.1. NCBI lineage: Bacteria > Bacillati > Bacillota > Clostridia > Eubacteriales > Clostridiaceae > Clostridium > Clostridium sp. 29_15. Next base: position 29 of record NZ_MNRT01000014.1, on the reverse strand, counting down.
TATTCAGTTTATATTATGTAATTAGTGGT
>NZ_MNRT01000039.1:0-71296 GCF_001916075.1 Clostridium sp. 29_15 | reverse complement strand
GCTCTTAATACTTCTAAAGCCTCTTCATCATACCCTGGAGCAGCAATAACTTCTAAGAATATCTTAGACATCTCTTCTGCAGTTGCCTTATCAATAGTTCTATTAATTGCTACAATTCCTCCAAAGATTGAATCTGGATCTACATCATGAGCTTTTTTATAAACTTCTAAAACAGACTCTCCAATAGCTACACCACAAGGAGTATTATGTTTTAATGCACAACAAGCTATTTCTTCAAATTCATTAGCTACTTTCCAAGCAATATCTAAATCTTTAATATTGTTATAAGATAACTCTTTACCATTTAAAACTTCAAAGTCTTCCATAGCTCCATCAAATTCAGTTGATGTGTAATATGCTGCGTTTTGATGTGGATTTTCTCCATATCTTAAAGATTGTTTCTTCTTATATGATACTGAAAGGTATTCTGGATATTCTTCATCTCCTAATAGGAAGTTAGAAATAGCTGCATCATATGCACTCATAAGGTTAAATACTTTTCCTGCTAATTTCTTTCTTAAAGCATAACTTACATCACCAGTTTCCTTTATTTCATTCATAACAGCTTCATAGTCAGCTACATCTGAAATAACTACAACGTCTTGAAAGTTTTTAGCTGCTGCTCTTAGCATTGTTGGTCCACCAATATCAATGAATTCAACTTTTTCTTCAAAAGATAAGTTCTCTCTAACCTTTTCAAAGAATGGATATAAATTAACTATTACCATATCAATAGTATCTATATTTCTTTCCTTGATAGTTTCCATATGCTCTTCATTATCTCTTATTGCAAGAATACCAGCATGAATAATAGGATGTAATGTTTTAACTCTTCCATCTAACATTTCTGGGAAATTTGTTACTTCATTAACTTCAGTAACCTTTAACCCATTATCCTTTAAGTGCTTGTAAGTTCCTCCTGTTGAAATTATTTCAACACCATTTTCTGATAAGAATTTAGAAAAATCTAATATACCTTCCTTATTGAACACACTAATTAACGCTCTCTTAATCATATAAAAAGCCTCCTATTTATCTATCTTTACTATTCCGTCTATTATTTGAATTTTCTTATCACCAATAAGCTCTATTGCCTTTGGTAACAATTTATGCTCTTGTACTAATACTCTTTTTTGTATATCTTCTGCAGTATCTTCAAAATACACCGGTACTGTTTCTTGTAAGATGATTGCTCCACCATCTACTTCTTCATTAACAAAATGCACTGTACATCCTGTGTATCTTACCCCTGATTTCTTTACTGCATTATGAACATGCATTCCATACATCTTATCACCGCAAAAGCTTGGAATTAATGATGGATGGATGTTGATTATTCTATTTTTAAATTCTCTCAGTATTTCCCCATCCAAAATTGAAAGATATCCTGCTAAAACTATTAAGTCTACTTTACCTTTAGTCAGCTCTAGTATTTTATTTGAAACTTCACTGCCATATTCTTTTTTAGATACAACAAAAGTTTCAACACCTGCATTTTTTGCTCTTTCCAAGCCATAAATACCTTCCTTACTGCCAATAACCATTTCCACTTGATAGTTTTTGTTTTCATAATCTAAAATTGACTGGAGGTTAGAACCTCCACCAGATACAAGTACTGCTATTTTAAGCAAACTCCTTCACCTCCAGCTGTAACAACGCCAATTTCGTATGCCTTTTCGCCCATAGCTTCTAATTCATTTAAAATAACTTGTACATCAGCTTCATTTACACATAAAACAAATCCTATACCCATGTTAAATGTATTATACATATGATCTCTAGCAACGCCTCTGCTAATCATATCTTCAAAGATTGCTGGCAATGGATAGCTGTCTTTTCTTATTTCAGCTGTAAGCTCTGCTCCATTAAACATTCTTGGAACATTTTCTATAAATCCACCACCTGTTATATGGCTCATCCCTTTAATATTAAACTTTTCAATTAAGCTTAATACTGGCTTTACATATAATTTAGTTGGTGTAATAAGCGTCTTCCATACCTCTTCACCATTAAACTCTTCATTTAAATCAGTATATAGTTTTCTTACTAAAGAAAATCCATTAGAATGTACACCTGATGAAGCTATACCTATAAGCTTGTCACCTGGCTTAATGTCTTTTCCATTGATGATTTTATCCTTATCTACAATACCTACAGCAAAACCTGCAATATCATATTCTCCTTCTTTATAGAACCCTGGCATTTCAGCAGTTTCTCCACCAATTAGAGCACAACCTGACTCTACACATCCATCTGATACTCCTTTGACTAAATCAGCAGCCACTTCTGCTTCTAGTTTTCCGCAAGCTATATAATCTAAGAAAAATAGTGGTTTTGCACCATGACATAAGATATCATTAACACACATAGCCACACAGTCAATACCTACAGTGTCATATTTCTTTGTTTTGAAAGCTAATTCTAACTTGGTACCAACTCCATCTGTACCTGACACTAAAACTGGTTTTTTATATCCTTCTGGTAATTCCACCATTCCAGCAAAACTTCCAAGACCATTTAACACATATTCACTCATTGTTCTACTGGCATATTCTTTTATTAGCTTTACTGATCTATAACCTTCTTCTATATTAACTCCAGCTTCTTTATATGTTATCATTATTAAATCCTACCTTTCTTATGCATCTTTTTCTTCTATAGGAGTTGCCACAGGATATACTCCATTGAAACATCCTACACAATAACCTTGATCTTCCTTAAAACAATTATACATACCCTTCATTGATAAGTATCCAATAGAATCACAACCAATTGCTTCTCTGATTTCTTCTAATGAATGATTTGCTCCTATAAGCTCTTTTCTGTATGGAGTATCTATTCCAAAGTAACATGGATATTTAACCACAGGCGATGCCACTAAGAAATGTACTTCTTTTGCTCCTACTCTTCTTAAAGATTCAACTAAATGCTTAGAGGTTGTTCCTCGTACAATTGAATCATCTATTAAAATTACTCTTCTATTTTTTACATTAGCTTTTAATGGATTTAATTTTACTGCTACAGCTCTTTCTCTTATTTCTTGAGAAGGAGTAATAAAAGTTCTACCTACATATCTATTTTTTACAAAACCTGTATCATATGGTATTCCTGAAGCTTTAGAATATCCTATAGCTGCTGGTATTCCTGAATCTGGTACTGCTACTACCACATCTGCTTCAATGTTATGTTCTTTAAACAATTGCTCCCCAGCTCTTATTCTTGATTCATGTACATCAAGTCCATCAATTATCGAATCTGGTCTAGCAAAGTATATATATTCAAATGCACAAGTTTGACATTGCGTATTTTCTGAATATCTGTATGAATTAATACCTTTTTCATCTATGACAATTATCTCACCTGGTTCTATATCTCTAACTAGTTCTGCACCAACAGCATCAAGGGCACAACTTTCTGATGATAAGATATATCCTTCATCAATCTTTCCTAAACATAAAGGTCTTATTCCGTGTGGATCTCTAACACCTATAAGCTTATTTTCTGTTAAGATAACCATGGCAAAAGAACCTCTTACTGCCTGAATAGCATCTAAAATTGCTTTTTCAACACCTTTCTTAGCTCCTCTAGCTATAAGGTTTGCTATAACTTCTGAATCTATTGATGTATGGAACACATGTCCAGCCTCTTCCAATAACTCTCTTATAACATCTGCATTAACAAGCGTTCCATTATGAGCCATTGCAATAGATCCTAATTTGCTTTCACTTAAAAGTGGCTGCGCATTTTCTATCCTTGTATCACCAGATGTGGAATATCTAACATGCCCAATAGCTATATTCCCTTTTAATATTGCAATACTTTAGCTTGATAAAGATAGATTTAGAAGAGACTTAGGAAATGTTAAAGATGCCTATGTTGAAGTGCATATAATCCATAATAAGTCATTGAAGCAACATCCATTTCCTTATTTGAATAAACACCAAATACACCGCATTCATCCTTAAACTTATCATTACTTGGATCCATTATAATATTGTCTACCTTAAGACTCATTCTTAATACCCCCGAAACTTAATGTAAAATGTAGAATTAAAAATTAAGGAGAAAATTTCATCCTCAATTTTTAATTTTTCATTATAAATTATTTTTGAAGTCTGCTTAATATTTCAACATAGGCATCTTTAACATTTCCTAAGTCTCTTCTAAATCTATCTTTATCAAGCTTTTCTCCAGTTGTCGCATCCCAAAATCTGCAAGTATCTGGTGAAATTTCATCTGCCAAAACTATTTCACCATTATATCTTCCAAATTCTAATTTAAAGTCTATAAGATTAATGTTAGCTTTTAAAAATAATCCCTTTAAAATATCATTAACTTTTGCTGTTAATTCATATATCTTATTTAACTCTTCAAAAGTAGTTGCTCCTATGGCTACTGCATGATAGTCATTTATTAATGGATCTCCTAGAGAATCATCTTTATATGATAATTCAAATACTGTAGTCTTAAGCTCTGTTCCTTCTTCTAATCCTAATCTCTTAGCCATTGAACCAGCTGCTACATTTCTAACTATTACTTCTAGAGGTACTATTTCTACCCTTTTACATAATTGTTCTCTATCATTTAACTTTTCAATAAAGTGAGTTGGTACTCCATTTTGTGCTAAAATTTCAAATAATGTAGCTGTTATAGCATTATTCATTACACCTTTATCTTCTATTTGACCTTTCTTTTCTCCATTGAAAGCAGTTGCATCATCTTTGTAATATACAATTACTTCATCAGCCTTATCTGTAGCATATATTTTCTTTGCTTTACCTTCGTACATCATTTCTAATTTTTCCATTATAGATCCACTCCTTCACCATTTTCAGCGATAAATTTTTCTTTCATATCTTTTCTATATTTAATTAATTTAGCTTTAAGCTCTTTATCACCAATTGATAACATTTGTACAGCCAACATTCCTGCATTGTAAGCATTATTGATACCTACAGTTGCCACTGGAATTGATTTTGGCATTTGCACTATTGAAAATAATGCATCAAGACCTTCTATTGCTCCTTTACAAGGAACTCCTATGACAGGAATTACTGTTTGTGAAGCAATTACACCTGGAAGGTGTGCTGCAAGGCCTGCACCAGCAATTATTACTTCACAACCTTCAGCTTCTATATCTCTTAAAGTTTCTTCTAACTTTTCAGGAACTCTATGAGCTGATAAAACATATGCTTTATATGAAATACCAAATTCCTTTAAACAGTTAGCAGCTCCCTTCATTATTTCCGTATCAGATTTTGATCCAAAAAATATTGCAACTCTCATAAAAAACGCTCCTATCTAAAGTATTTAACTCCTGATTCAAAGATTTTTTGATGGAAGTTTCCAGGAACATTTACATATAGGTCTTCTCCAATTCTTTCAGAGTGTCCCATCTTACCTAAAACTCTTCCATCAGGACTTGTTATTCCTTCTATACCTAAAACTGAACCATTTGGATTAAATGGCATGTCCAGTGATACATTTCCTTCTAAATCTACATATTGAGTAGCTATTTGATCATTAGTAATTAATTGTCTTAATAGCTCTTCATTTGCAATAAATCTACCTTCCCCATGAGATATTGCCACATTATGAATATCTCCTACATTTACTTCATTAAACCAAGGTGATTTATTTGATGTAATCTTAGTTCTTATTATTGAGCTCATATGTCTATTGATATTATTGTAAGTTAATGTTGCCATATTCTCTTCTATATCAACTATTTCACCATATGGTACTAAACCTAATTTAATTAATGCTTGGAATCCGTTACAGATACCTAATACTAATCCATCTCTATTTTTTAGTAAATCATTTACTGCATCTTTAATTCTTTTATTTCTAAAGATTGTAGCAATAAACTTTCCTGATCCATCTGGTTCATCTCCTGCTGAGAATCCTCCTGGAATCATTATTATTTGACTTTCTCTTATTTGTTTTTCCAGTGCTTCAATTGATTCAAGTAATGCACTCTTAGAGTAATTCTTAAACACTAATTCTGTAGTTTCAGCTCCTGCCTTAGTAAATGCTCTGTTACAATCATATTCACAGTTTGTTCCTGGGAATACTGGGATAATTACTCTTGGTTTAGCAGTCTTGATGCTTGGACTACTTGGTAATATTATTTTCTTTTCTTCAACCTTAATTTCTGGAACTGATTCTTGTGACTTTTCAGTTTTAATTTTAAACACTGTAGATAATTTCTTTTCATATACATTTATTAAATCATCTATATTGAAAGTGAAATCATATTCTTCTGATATAATTACAGGCTTTTCTATAGTTTCACCAATTACTTTATAGCTACATCCCTGAAAAGCTTTATTTAAGTCTTCATCAGTTGCTACCTCTACTATTACACTTCCATAATTTAAGCCAAATAACTCTTCCTTGCTTAAACCATTGAATTTAATACCAATCTTATTACCAAATGATATTTTAGAAAGTGTTTCTGCTATTCCACCAAATCTAACTGTTGAAGCTGATAACACTTTTTTATTAGAAGTTAATTTATATAATGCTTCTAAGTTGTTTTTAAATGTTTCAACATTTAATGTATAATCATCATTTTTCTCAGCCATTAGTAATACTAATTTACTTCCAACTTTCTTAAGTTCATTAGAAACTATCTTACTTGCCTTTTCCACAGCTACTGCAAAAGATACAAGTGTTGGTGGTACATCTAATTGACCAAAGCTTCCTGACATTGAATCTTTTCCACCTATAGCTGGAAGTCCTAAATCACTTTGAGCTTGATATGCACCTAGTAATGCAGCAAATGGTTTACCCCATCTTGATGGATTATTACCTAATCTCTCAAAGTATTCTTGGAATGTTAATCTTATTTTTCTATAATCTCCACCCATAGCAGCTATTTTTGTTACAGATTCTATTACTGCATAATAAGCCATATGATATGGACTCCACATACCAAGTTCAGGATTAAATCCATAACTCATTAGTGTAGCATCTTTACTTTCACCATTTAAAACTGGTATTTTTGCTGCCATACCTTCTGCTGGAGTTAATGCATACTTTCCACCAAAAGGCATCATTACTGTTCCTGATCCAATGGTAGAGTCAAATCTTTCAACTAACCCCTTTTGTGAAGCCACGTTAAGTTCTGTAAGAGTTTTCATCCATCTTTCCTTAACATTAACTTCTTCACCTATAGCTAATGTATATTCTTTTGGTAGTTCTACTTTTACATCAGTAGTTTGTCTAGCTCCATTTGTATCTAAGAATTCTCTTTTTAAATCTACTATCTTTTCACCTCTCCAGAACATTCTTAGACGTTCAGTATCTGTTACTTCTGCCACAACAATAGCTTCTAAGTTTTCTTCTGCTGAAAGACTGATAAATTCTTTAGCATCTTCCTTATTTACTACTACTGCCATTCTTTCTTGGGATTCAGATATTGCTATCTCAGTTCCATCTAAACCTTCATACTTCTTAGGAACCATATCTAAGTTTATATCTAATCCTCTTGTTAATTCACCTATTGCAACTGAAACTCCACCAGCACCAAAGTCATTACATCTCTTGATCATCTTAGCTACTTTTTCATTTCTAAATAATCTTTGAATTTTTCTTTCTGTTGGTGGATTACCTTTTTGAACTTCTGCTCCACATGTATTTATTGACTCTTCAGTATGTTCTTTTGATGAACCTGTTGCTCCACCTATACCATCTCTTCCTGTTCTTCCTCCTAAAAGGATTACTAAATCTGAAGCTTTTGGTTCTTCTCTTACAACATTTTCTTTTGGTGCTGCTGCTATAACAGCTCCTACTTCCATTCTTTTAGCTACATAATTTGGATGATATATTTCTGATACTTGTCCTGTTGCAAGTCCAATTTGATTACCATATGAGCTATATCCATGAGCTGCCCCTAAAACGATAGTTCTTTGTGGAAGCTTTCCATTTAAAGTTTCATCAATTTCTACTGTTGGATCAGCTGCTCCTGTTACTCTCATAGCTTGATATACATATGTTCTACCTGATAATGGATCTCTAATAGCTCCTCCAAGACAAGTTGCTGCACCACCAAAAGGTTCAATTTCTGTTGGATGATTGTGAGTTTCATTTTTAAACATTACAAGGTACTCTTCATTACCATTATCAGTTTCTATGTTTGCATTTATAGAACAAGCATTTATTTCTTCTGAAACATCTAAATCTTCTAATAAACCTTTTTTACGCATTTCCTTCATAACAATTACTGCTATATCCATAAGATTTTCATCTCTAGTAGTTTCCTTGCCATAAACAAAATCTCTTGACTTTAAATATGCATTATAAGATTTAATAAGAGGATTATTTAGCTTTCCTTCTTCTATTTCTACATTTTCTATAGCTGTTGAAAATGTTGTATGTCTACAATGGTCTGACCAATAAGTATCAATTACTTTTATTTCAGTGATACTTGGATTTCTCTCCTCATTCTTGAAATAATCTCTTATCATAAGAAGGTCATTAACACTCATAGCTAATCCTAATTCTTTATGGTAAAAAGCAATTTCTTCGTCATTTTTTTGTATGAATCCATTTACTATTTCCACATCTTTTGGATCTTCAAGCTCACTTAAAAGCTCTTTACTATATATATCTACTTCTCTTGAATCAACTGGGTTAATATAGTAATGCTTAATTTTTTGAACTTCTTCTTCACTTAAATTTCCCTTTAAAATAATTACTTTAGCAGTTTTCACTTCTATTCTCTTTCCTGCAGTCAATAATGCATAACATTCTGATGCTGAATCAGCTCTTTGATCGTATTGACCTGGTAAATATTCAACAGCAAAAGCTATTTCTTCATTGTCCATAGGTATCTTCTCTTCATAAAGATTATCTACAGTTTTCTCTGAAAAAACTGAATATAATGATTTTTTATACTCTTCTTCATTGACCTTTCCTAAAATATATTTATTTACTACTCTTACATTTTCTAAACTTTCTACTCTAAGATTTGTCTTAAAATCTTCTAAAAGGCTCTTACCTTCAACATTAAATCTATTTTTCTTTTCAACAAATATACTTTTACACCCTATCATTTCATGCCTCCATTCAGTTTTGAGGATACGAATATTAATTTATTTTATGTAATTATTTTTCGTTTATATTATTATACTAACAATGAATTTTTACTTTGTCAATGTATTTTTCTCTTTTTATACCAATTAAGGAATTTAATTTATACATTTTACGAATATTATTGGCAGTTTCATATATAAATATATATATTTATATATAAAAAAAGCCACATGCTTATGCATGCAGCAAAAAACTACGTAACCCTGCTCCGGCTCCTTATTATTTTGTACAGTTTGGACGCTTTATATTCTTAAAGATACATAAATCAGATTATTTTATCAAGCTCTTTAGCATATTCTTTAGAATATTCAGTTATTTCCTTAGGATATCCTACATATTCTAACACCTTAATGGCATTTCTAGTTTTAGATATTCCATTTTTTATCTTATAATCAAAAGTCATTCCATTTTTCTTATCAACATTTTCAGCAAAATACCTAAATTCATATTTATCCTTTAACATATCCGTTAGCTCTCTATCATGAGTAGCCACAAATGTTATGGCATTATATCTGTTTATATATTCTAAAATTGCAGCCGATGATGCAACTCTTTCAATAGGATTTGTCCCTCTAAATATTTCATCTATCATGCAAAATACAGGTACTTCTTTTCTAAGTGCTTCAATAATTCTAAGAATCCCCTCAACTTCTGCCATATAATAGCTTTTTCCAGCATTAACATCATCCTTAGGACTTATTGAAGTAACTATATTAAATATTGAGCCTTCATATTTTTCTGCTAGTACCAAATCAAAAACTTGCGCAAGAATAATATTTACTCCCACCATCCTTAAGAATGTTGATTTACCAGACATATTGCTTCCTGTAAGCACCATTCCCTTTTTATTTAAATGTATTGTATTGGCAACAGGTTCTTCTAGTAATGGATGTATTCCATTTACTATATTTATATTAACCTGATTTTTAAACACAGGCTTTGTTATATATTCTTCCTTAGCCTCTATGAATCCACATATAGATATATATGCTTCTATTTCTCCTAAAAGTTCGTATAGTTTTAAGATACCTTCCTTTTTATCATTTAATTCATTAATTACTCCATAGTAAGCACTTTCAACAGTTAAAAATGGTACTGAAAATATTTCAAGAAACCCTCCATACATGGTAAAAATATGTATTATGCTTATCTTACTTACAACTCCCTGAAGCCCTTTCATAACCTTTTTTATTTCTTTATTATTTACTATACTCTCACCTTTAAGTTTACCTATCTTTTCTGCTGCATCTAGCATCCTATTTAAATAAATAAGGCCTCCAGTGGAAACATTTTTACGTTCCTTTTCTGCAATAAAAAGATTAATCCACATATTTAAAGCCAAGGCAGCTAAAAATTCTGGTCTTTGTAGAAATATGGACAGTAGTAAAAATGTTATGGGCATTACTTTCCCTAAGATATTGTATATTATATACTTACTCTTATTAGGTTTTCTTTCGCTTTCAATCATTTCAATAAACCTATTCTTCTTATCATATCCCAAGTTAAAGAAAATTAACTTTAGTTTAGCTCTTAAGTCTATATCATTTTTTATAGCTTCTATATTCTTTCCTCTTTCAACTATTTCTTCTTTATTAATAAGAGGATTTCTTAGCATACTATACAAAATTGCTTCTCCCACACTGGAGTAACTTCTATCTATTTTTCTAAATACTTCATCCATATTCAAATCATACCAAGTCTGATCATCTAATGTATATTCATCTTCCTCTCTCATATCAAAAAAGCATCTTATGTCATCTATAGCTGTAACTATCCTCTTTTCCTCTCCATGATATCTTTTAAAAACTTCTAATTTTCCTTTTTTGTCATTTACTACATAATATACTGCAAAAATAACTATAATTAAAATCATTAAATATCCCATATTACCCTCCTCAGCTTATATTTGTTTTAAAAAAACAAATTCTTTATCAGTAGAATATTCTGCTGAATACTTAAATGATAAGTCAACGAATTTCTTAATATCATCTATCTCTGTAATATTATTAGAAGCCATATATCTTACCATTAGTCCTCTAGCCATTTTAGCCTCTGTAGCTTTAACTTTTATTTTTCCATCTTCATTAAGTTCCCCAAAGACACAAGTTATAAAAACATCATCTTCACTTAAATATTTCTCTATACATTTACTATATTCCTTTGATGCTAAATTCAAGATCACATTACTTTCTTTTCTTAATTCATTGTACAGGCTATCCCCCCAAAATTCATAAAGATTTTTCTTATCATCTACCTTAAGCTTTGCTTGCATTTCTAATCTATAAGGTACTACACCATCAAAAGGATTAAGAACACCATAAAATCCTGATAAAATCTTTAAATGAGATTTTACATAATCAAACTCTCCCTCACTAAAAGAATCTGGCGACATATATTTATACTGAATCCCTTCATATGTCAAAATAGCTGGCGATAGATTTCTAGCTAAATCCATATACTTATACCTATCATAATTTAATTCTGCTATATCATCATTACATGAAAGCAACTTCTTTAATTCATCATAAGAAAGTGATTTTAATTTATCATAAAGGATATTAGTTTTATCCATAAATACTGGTTTATATTCATTAACTAAATCATCATTATTTACATTCATCTTTTTTGCAGGTGAAATAATTATGTTCATACTTTTTCAACTCCTAATATTAATTATTATTTAGTATAACATATTATTTACCTTTTAAAAATAAAGTTTAATAAAGTAAAATAGAGTATTTTTTCCACTCTATTTTCTTATATACTTATCTTTAAATATATCTTTAAACTGATTTCCACACCTTTCAAGCTCTCCCAAAACAGTAATTATACCTTCTTCACTACTAAACCAATTTTCCTTATTAATTCCTTTAACTTCTGAAGGGCAAATAATAAAATTAGTGTTCTCATATACAGTTTCATAGTACATAAGACAACGTCTTGCATGAAAGCTTTTGCAACAGATAATTGCAGTTTTTATTTCCATATCTAATTTATCGGTAACCATTTTTGAATATAAAGCATTTTCATATGTAAAAGTTGCTTTATCTTCTTTTAATATTGCCTCTTCCTTGACTCCGTTTTTAATTAATACATCTTTAAGGAATTCCCATTCTGTTTCATATTCTTTATTATATATATGATTCTTGGAAGATACGCCAGAAAAACTCCCTAGAAGCTTGCTATACCTTCCAGAGGGCAATACATATGGTGCATATCCTTCTTTCCAAAGCCTTGCAGCCTCTTCTGCAATCTCTGGATATGATCCTCCTGGCACAAAAATAATATCTGCTTTTTTTGGTTCATTACATAAAAAAATAAATTCACTAATATCCTTTAAATAAATCATTTTCTACCCTTTATAGCCTGTCCCATTTCTTATTAATTATAAAATCACTATAGATTTCATTGGCTGTATTTACAACCTCTTTATCAAAATCCATTGCCTTTAACAATTTAATGGCATTTCTTGTTTTAGAAGGCCCCTTATGAAGCTTATAATCAAATAACACTTCTTTATCTGTCACTGTTTCTCTAAAATGATAATTATCATATTTTTCTCCTAGCATCTCTGTAAGTTCCATATCATGGGTAGCCACTAAAATCTTAGCCTTTGATTCTTTGCCATAATCTAAGATAGATGCAGAGGCAGCTATTCTTTCAACGGTATTTGTCCCCTTTAAGATTTCATCTATAAAAGCTAAAACACGTATTTCACCATTTAATGAATTTAATAGTCTCTTTAAACTTTTTATTTCTGCAATAAAGTAACTATCTCCTTCTAAGATATCATCCTTAATGGCCATTGATGTCACAACCTTAGAAAACTTACATTTATAGCTAGAACATAAAGCTGTATTCAATCCTTGTGCCAAAATACAATTTAAAGCTATAGCTTTAATAAAAGTAGATTTTCCTGAAGCATTTGACCCAGTAAATATTATGTTGTCCTTTATGAAAATAGAATTTTTCACTGGCTCATCAATAAGAGGATGATAAAGGTTTTCCAACTCTATATAATCTTGCTCTAAAAATATAGGCTGACAGAATTCTTGAAGGCTTGCCCTATAATAAGCTACAGATAAAGCAAAATCTATCATTGCTATTAAATCATATATTTCTTGGAATTCTTTTTTATTCTTTTCTAATATGGAGGTCATATTATGATATGCTATTATATCTACCATAAAAAACATCTTTAAATACTCTAAAACTAAATCAGCATCTAGCAATGCTGAACTATTTTTTCTTACTAATGAATAGCTATATCTTTTTATCTTATTTAACTCTCTACAACTAGCTAATATCTTTCTAAATTTCTTTTTATATTTTCTAAATTCCTTATGATTTATTTTACATAACTTCTGACAAACAATAACATTATTTATTAAATAATTCATAATCTTAAAGCTATCTTCTAAGACAGTTTTACCACTTTGATAAAATAGTATATTGGCACAAAAGAAAAATATGGATAATCCAATTCCTATTTTAGAATTTATAATACATAACAGCAGCGAAGCAATAAATCCTCCTGCTAAAATAGGATATTTAAAATATCCTTGCACCTTATTAAATTGTGGTCTATATATAAAATTAAATACTTTTGGATCATTTAGTTTTCCAATGGTAGAAAGATTGTATCTAATTTCATTTCTTAAGTCTTCATTTTCTGAAAACACCTTAATAAGCCCTTCTAATTCATCCCATTTTTCTTTACTATACTTTATTTCCTTAATACTTTTATATAAATATGCTTCACCTAGGGTAGTATTAGTATAATTTATCCTTTGAAATACATTATTCATATCCAAATCATTCCAGGTAATTTCATCAATTACCTCTTCTTCATTTTCATTTTCATTTTCTTTCCTGGCTTTGTAAAAATCTTTTAAAAACTCTATATTAGCTTCTTTATTATAGTTTTGCGGTTCTTTACCAAAACTCTTATTATATTTTAAAAACAATTTTTCTTTTCTTTTACTACTGCTAAAATACACTGTACAAATAAATAACACTATAAGCATTGCGATAATTGCAAGCTTTGTCCACATTCCTATCTCCACTTATTCCTCCCCTTTATTCCATATTATTTTTTTCCTTTTTATCTTTTAGAGCATATTCCCTAAAGTCTTTAGTTTTAGACCAGTATTCTATTCCCCAGTTTTCAAAATTCCACTGCTCCATATATTCATTGCACTCATAATCTATATACCAAAGCACTTCATCTTTCACAATAAAATTGGTTGGAAAATAATCTATATTAATATTAAGAGGATATAATATCTTACACATATTCCGCACTTGTAAGATATATTCATCTTTCATCTTATCTTCTTCAACCTATAGCAAGGGAACTTTCTAAATAGTACCTAGCTTGCACTAAATACATTACAATTCTATCTAACATTTAAATCCCCACCCCTCTTTACTTTTACATTTTATACATAATTATACAGTAGAATATAATAAATTAAAACTGCTAAAACTGAAGATAAGCTTTTTATGAAATAACATTAATCTTCATAAAGCTTGGCCATATAGTATTCATCTACATATTTACCATCTATAATCATTGCATTCTTTCTAGTGCCTTCTATTTCAAATCCATTCTTTTCATAAAGATGTTTAGCTACTATATTAGAAGAAACAACAGTAAGTTCAAGCCTTGTTAGATTATTTTCTCTAGCCCATTTATCAAGTTCTGAAAATAATTTACTGCCAATTCCCATGCCCCTATACTTTTCTCGTATGCCAACAACAACATAGCCAGTATGTCTAATTCTTCTAGGTACCCCTCTTTCCACTGAAAGAAAACCAATTATCTCAGTGCCTTCAGTTGCTACTAAAATTAAATTGTCACCTTTTATGGTGTTTTCTATTTTTCTTCTTGCTATATCAATGCTATTAGAACGTTCCTCTGGTTCAAACATCATAAATTTAGTTTCCTTATCTAAATTTAAAAGCATTTCTAAATAACTATTTGCATCTTCCATTTTAATCTTTCTAATATTCATTTTTACCACCTTATAAAATATTACATATTTTCAATTACTTGTTATTATATCTATATTTCAATACCTTTTCAATGATAATGTAACTAAAAAAGGAACTCACAAGAGTTCCTTAATTAACATAATTTATTATTTATCTTTTTTAAGCATTTCTCCAATGGCAGCAATACTACCTAATGATGATAAGGTCTCATTTGGTAATATAAGCTTATTAGCTGGATTATTAGCCATTTCTTTAAGAGCTTCAACTTGTTTAAGTGCTATAACTCTTTCATCAGTACCAGAGTTAATAATAGCTTGGTTAACTTTCATAATTGCTTCTGATTCTGCTTTAGCAATTTGTTCAATAGCATTAGCTTTACCTTCTGCTTCAAGAAGTTGAGATTCTCTTAAACCTTCAGCCCTTCTAATATTAGCTTGTTTTTCAGCTTCTGCAGCTAATATTTTAGCTTGTTTTTCACCTTCTGCCTTTTCAATTTGAGATTGTCTTAACCCCTCTGCTTGAAGGATCATAGCTCTCTTATCTCTTTCAGCTTTCATTTGTTTTTCCATAGCTTCTTGTATTTCTTCTGGTGGAATTATATTTTTAATTTCTACTGATAGTATCTTAATACCATAAGCATCTGTAACCTCGTCAATGATGCTTAATAAGTTTTGATTGATTAAATCTCTTCCGCTTAGTATTTCGTCTAGTGTCATGTTACCTAATATATTTCTTATATTAGTTGTTGCTGAATAAACAATACCTGATTTATAGTCTTCAATGTTATAAACTGCATCCTTTGCATTAAGCATTTTATAAAAAATAACATTATCAACTGAAATCTTAACATTATCCTTAGTAATTACTGATTGTGGTGGTACATCTAAAATTTGTTGTTTAGTTGAAACTTTTTTTCTAACAAAATCAATGCCTGGAATAATAAAATGCCAACCTGGCTCAAGTATCCTACTGAACTGTCCTAACCTTTCTACCACATACAAATATCCTGTGTTTACTACTTTTACTGATGATAATACTACAAACAATACTATTGCAAGTACTATTACTAAAACTATTAATCCCATATTAATCCTCCTTTAATTTTACAGTTAATTTATTCCCTTCAATACCTGTAATTACAAATTTATCACCTTTATTGATCTTAGATCCTTTATTAATAACTGTCCAATATATACCGCTTACCTTTATCTCACTTTTTTCATCAATATCTTTTTCTGCTATCATTATTTTTCCAATATAAGTTTGTTCCATCAATGGTATATGATTCTTTTCAACTTTAAATTTTTTCTTTACCCATGGGTATCCTACACACACCATAGCAATTCCTATAATCAAAAATGCAAGTATTTGTATTTTTATTGCTAGTCCTAGTAATGATAAAATTATTGCTACAATTGCCCCAATGGAAAACCACATAAATATAAAGCTGCTAGTTACTATATCTATTACTACAACTAAAAATGCAATTAATAACCAAATTATTATTTCAAACACTAATTATTCCCCCTTTCAACCATTAATCTATTATTTATTTATCTTTTGTTATATTAAATTATATATCATATTGGTATAAAATAGTATATTATCTTTACCATTAACTGGTATATTCTTATATTATCATACTATTTAACACTTATCAAGATATTTTTTATTATTAAATAAGTTTTTTATTAACTCTTTTAATATTTCTATATACTTTTTATTTATATTCCTTATTTTAGCATTTTATCTTATATTTTAACCACATTACACAATATAAATCATTGATTTTCTAAGGTTTTCCTTTTATCATTATATATGAAACAAACCTCCGCTTATGTATTTTATTAGTTAGATAATATAATACTAAAGATAAGAGACAGACTCTTATGGAGAAATTGAATCACTTAATTTATTTAAAATTTAAAATAACGGAGATGATATTATGAATTTTATAAAAGTAGGGTCTGCATGTCCTGTAACCAAAGTTGCAGATGTTGATTTTAATGTAGAAAATATAAATTTATGTATTGATGAAGCTTATGATAAAGAAGTTAAGTACTTAGTATTCCCTGAACTTGCTGTAACTTCTTATACATGTGGTGACTTATTTTTAAACTCTGCTTTATTAAATGCCTCTATAAACGGTATCAAAAATATAGTTGAACACTCTCTTTACAAAGATATGCTTATAACCATAGGAGCACCTCATTTACATAATAATATATTATATAACTGTGCTTATATGATATTTAACGGTAAAATATTGGGGATTGTTCCAAAATCATATATACCTAACTATAGTGAATTTTATGAAAAAAGATGGTTTACTGAAGGTGTTAACGTAATTGATGAAACCACATCATTACCTTTCCAAGATAATATTCCTTTTGGAACAAACTTAATATTTACAGCTGGCGAAGCAAGATTTGGTGTGGAAGTTTGCGAGGATTTATGGGTAACAATTCCACCTAGTTCATACCTTTCAATAGCTGGTGCTAATATTATTGGTAACCCTTCAGCTTCTAATGAACTGGTAAGTAAAAAAGATTATAGATTATCACTTATTGAAAATCAAAGTGCTAGATGCCTTGGAGCTTATTTATACTCATCAAGCGGAGTTCATGAATCTACTACTGATTTACTATTTAGTGGTCATTTAATAGTTGCTGAAAACGGCTCAATAATAAAAGAAAATGAAAGATTCCAAAGAAATAACGAAGTTATTACAACATCTATTGATTTATTTAAATTAAATTCTGAAAGGCTAAAAAATCTAAGCTTTAGAGATATGAACAAGCTTTTACCTTTTAATATAAAAACTATAGATTTTTCCTTTAAAAACACTAAAATTACTAACTTTGACAGATATGTGGATAAACATCCTTTTGTTCCTTCAAATCCTCTTGCAAGAGATGAAAGATGTAAGGAAATATTCAATATACAATGTTCAGCTTTAGCAAAACGTCTTGAACACACTAATTTAAAGAAAGCTGTCATTGGTATTTCAGGAGGTCTTGATTCAACTTTAGCTCTTCTTGTAATAGTGAAAACATTTGATATGCTTGGAATAAACCATGAAAACATAATTACCATTACAATGCCAGGCTTTGGTACTACAGATAGAACTTATAACAATGCCTTAACTCTTTGCAGAGAATTAAACTGTGATTTAAGAGAAATTAATATAGTAAAAGCTGCTCTGCAACATTTTGAAGACATTGGTCATGATAAAGATATTCATGATGTTACTTATGAAAATGTTCAAGCTAGAGAAAGAACTCAAATACTTATGGATCTTGCCAACAAGGAAGGCGGATTATTAATAGGTACTGGTGATTTATCTGAACTTGCCCTTGGATGGTGTACTTATAATGGAGATCATATGAGCATGTATTCAGTAAATCCGTCAATTCCTAAGACTTTAGTAAGATATCTTGTAAAATATGTGGCAGAAAAGGAATCTACTGAAGAAGTTAAAGAAACTCTTTTAGATATATTAGATACTCCTGTGAGCCCTGAACTTCTTCCAAAAGGAAAGGATGGAGACATTGTTCAAAAGACTGAAGATATAGTAGGACCTTATGAATTACATGATTTCTTCCTATATCATTTTATTAAACATGGTTCTTCAAAAGAAAGAATTCAATTCTTAGCAGAAGTGGCCTTTAAGGATGATTACTCTCCAGAAGAAATTGCCAAATGGCTAGATAAGTTTATTTACAGATTCTTTACTCAACAATTTAAGAGAAGTGCCCTTCCAGATGGTCCAAAGGTTGGTTCTATCTCGCTTAGCCCAAGAGGAGACTGGAGAATGCCTTCAGATGCTTCAT
Organism: Clostridium sp. 29_15; assembly: GCF_001916075.1. NCBI lineage: Bacteria > Bacillati > Bacillota > Clostridia > Eubacteriales > Clostridiaceae > Clostridium > Clostridium sp. 29_15. The sequence continues at coordinate 52,367 of NZ_MNRT01000039.1, read as the reverse complement.
TTAAAAGCTTTAGATAATTAAAAATGACGGAGATTGCTATCCGTCATTTTTAATTACATATCTTTTAATTTAAATATCCCATTGATTGATCTGTTACCATATTAAATGTATCCTTAACTTCTCTCATTACATCAACATAACTTAAATATACCTTTATTTCCATAGACTTATAATCTTCATCTACTTTCTTTATCTGTCCATATAAGATTTTACCCCAATCCATTAAATTTTTTAATATATAATTATTTTCTTTTGATACATAACCTAGTAAATATCCCTTTTCTGTTAACACCATAATAGCATTTTCAGCTTCAGCATTATCCTTATCCCTCTTTAAATAAACTAATGCTCCTGATCTTATTTTATTTTCTACAATGGTCAAATCAAATTTATCCATATCTTCCACCTTGGTTATAGTTAAAAATGCATCTTTTGTATATGGAGATACCCTTACATCACCAATGTTTTCATATTGCCTTTTCTTTTTGCTATTAAGTCCATCTAAAAATCTTATAATACTTTGCTTAAGCTCCTTATTTACTTCTCTTTTATAACACCCTTCAATAATATGAATATAGTTGTTTAAATATTCATAATTTATGCCCCTTAAATTATTAAGTGCTGCTCGTCTAGTTGGAGTATATCTTGCACTTAAAGCCTTTATGTTTATATCAATATATTTATCTTTTAGTTCATCCATATATGACACAATTAAATATAAACAGCTATCAACAATATATCTATAATCTAGATTTTCCTCATCTAAAGGTTCCGCTCCTCCTGTGACCCTATCTATATCCAAATATACTTTTGCAAACTCAATAAGCTTTTCTTTTGATTCTTTATCACATTCAGTCATAATATAATTGTAAATGCTAACTTGTGACGAATCCTTCCATAATCGTTCTTCAAAATCGCCATATTGAAGACATACATTTATAGCTAATGCTATATCAACTATTTCATCCACATCACTACTTTCATCAGAAAGCGCCCTCTTAATAACGCCATCATTATTGTCACTCATTATAATATTCTTCATTTCCTCTATCTTTATCTTATCATCAGATGACATTGATATCACTTCCATCAGCTGTACATCATCTTTATCTTCCTTTAAAAATAATGATAATAATTCACACATTACATATAGAGAATTAAAATTCTTACCAAACTTTCTATAATAATTCCAATATCCATATACTATATCTATAGTTATGTGTTCAATAAAAAATCCTTTTAATGTGTACAATTCTTTCAGCTTTTTAGTCAATAAATTATACTTTTCTTCTGTATATTCATCACCAAAGAAGTATTCAATATAATAATCATTATTATAAGTCATTGCCACAAGGACAGTCTCCAACATTTCATTATCTGCTTCTGCTTCAATTACCCATTTCTTTATTTCTTCATTTATATATTCTAAATTAGTTATGGCCATTATCTTGCCATAACCTCTTGATGCTTTTGCTATTTCAAAAATTATGCTATTGCATTTATCATATTCCTTAAGGCCTTCTATACAGTAAAAGATAAATTCATTATGATTTGAAAAAGCCTTTAATATTTCTTCTGCCTCTTCATTGGCACAATATCTCAACAGTGATAACGCAAATTTTATTCCTTCAACATCATCACTATCTAATAAATAATTTTGTGCTGCTGAAAAAATATTATTCTTACTTATTAATCCTTCTTTAATATAAACATTTAATTTTTCTTCAAAGGCAAAATAATATCTTACTAAAGGATTACTATTTAAATAATTTATTATATCATCATCAACATATTGTCTATCATTATTTCCAAAGAACATCTCAATAAGTTCTGTAGCTAACTGATTTTTCACTTCTGCTTCTAGAGGGTCATTTAGATATAATTCTTCACAATCATTTTTACCCGCTTCACTTAAATCCTGATTTTTATAAACGCTATATCCATATTTATTCCAATGTTCCATTAAATTTTTATATAATTTATTTACAACCATATCTCTTCCCCCTTTTTACACCATATATGTATAATTGTAACATATATTCACAAAAATAATAGGTTATCATTAAATAATTTTAACGACAACCTATCTTTAAATAATATATTATTTAGCTAATCCATCTAAATATTTAACTGCACTTAAAGCAGCAATATTACCTTCACCTGCTGATTTTATATATTGGTATGGTACTCCAACACAATCTCCAGCTGCAAAACATCCTGGTATATTTGTAGCCATAGTTCTATCAACTTTAATGTGGCCATTTTCCATCAGTAGCCCTGGAACAAGCTGTCCAGGTGATATACTATCTCTTAATACAAAAACTCCATCGCTTTCAATTTCTTTATCTTTAAATCTAACAGCATTTACTTTTGTATCTCCTAGTATTTCTAACGGTCTATCAACTACTACTTCTATGTCATCTTTAAGATCATATTCATCTTTATACATAGCAACATAGTTTACTTTAGAAGCTAATTCACTAACATAATTTGCTTCTTCTTCAGCTTCTTTATTATATCCTATGACAGTTACAACCTTATCTCTATATAAAGGTGCATCACAAGTTGCACAATATCCTACACCTTTTCCTAGCAGTCTTTCTTCACCTTCTAAAGTCTTACCAACTTCCATTCCAGTGGCTAAAATAATAGCTTTAGCTTCATACATTTTTTCATTTACCATAAGAGCAAAATATTCACCCATTGCATAAATATTATTAACTCTTTCTTCAGTAATTTTAATATCCATTGAAGCTACATGTTCTTTAAATTTTTCCGCTAGGTCTTTTCCTGTAACACCATAAAAACCTAAATAATTATTTATCTTTGATGCTTTAGTTATCTTATTTGATAAATTATTATTCCCAAATACAATAAAACTTTTATTTCTAATCTTTGCATTTAATGCTGCTGATAATCCTGCTGGCCCACTTCCAATTATAGCAATATCGACTCTTTCCACTTAGCACCTCTATATCTTAAAGATGTTTAGCTATTGCATTCTTTAATTGATCTTTAGGCATAAATCCAACTAAAGTATCAACTGGAGCACCATCTTTAAATACCATTATTGTTGGAATACTTGCAACTCTATATTTACCAGCTAAATTAGGGCATTCATCTACATTAGCTTTAACAAACTTAGCATTTGTTAATTCTCCTGCAACTTCTTCAAATATAGGTCCTATCATCTTACATGGACCACACCATTCAGCCCAGAAATCTACTACTGAAATCCCATCGAATTCTACTACCTTAGATACAAAATCATTTTCACTTATATGTTCTACCATTTTAAATCCTCCTTGTACCCCCATGGGGTATTTCCTTGTTTAAATTCTACAACTACTTTATAAATAAGTCAATACACTATTTATACATCATTATTCTATGCAATATAATTTTATTTTAAACTTAATGCCGTAAAAAAAGTGAAACACCCTCTATATTTAAAACTTATCTTTCACATAGATATACATCTAAATATTATATGTCAACCTTTTTATCCTAATTTTTTAAGTTAGCTGATACTCTTATGTTTTTCTGCATATTTATTTAATTCTGCATATATTCCGTCTTTTCTTAATAGTTCTTCATGGTTTCCTCTCTCCTCAATACCCTTATCTGTAAGCACTATTATTTCATTTGCATTTTTAATAGTAGATAACCTATGAGCAACTACAATTGTAGTTCTTCCCTTGCATAATTCTTCTAAAGATTTTTGTATTAAGAATTCTGTCACATTATCTAAAGCAGAAGTAGCTTCATCTAAAATTAATATTGGAGGATTCTTAAGAAATACTCTAGCAATGGATAACCTTTGTTTCTGTCCTCCAGAAAGCTTGACTCCTCTTTCTCCTATGAAAGTATCATATCCATCTGGAAGGCTAATAATAAACTTATGAATATTAGCTCTTTTAGCAGCTTCTATTATTTCATCATCAGTTGCATCCTGCTTACCATATTTAATATTTTCCTTAATAGTTCCAGTAAATAGGAATACTTCTTGCTGTACAATACCAATATTGCTTCTTAATGATTCTAGTGATAAATCATAAATACTCTTATTATCTATTAATATATCACCTCCATCAACATCATAAAACCTTGGTATAAGATTACATAAAGTACTTTTCCCACCACCAGAAGGTCCAACTAACGCAAGCATTTTTCCTGCTTCTATATTAAGACTTAATCCATTTAACACCTTATTATCTTCATAACTAAAATGAATATTATCAAAAGTAATTTTCCCTTTAACCTCTCTTAGGTTTTCATTACCTTCTTTTTCTTCTTCCTCTTCCATAATGGTAAGGTATCTCTTAAATCCTGTCATACCATTTTGATATTGTTCCATAAAGTCCACTATAGTTTTTATTGGTTGCTTAAATAATTTTATATATAATACATATGCTAAGAAATCTCCAAGATTTATTAAATCATAATAAGTAAATAGTCCACCAATTATTAAAACTACATAATCTAAAAGATCTAGTCCAAAATTCACTCCCGAAGAGTATTCTGCCATAACCTTGTACGCTTTTTCTCTTGCTTCCTTAAACCTAACATTTCCCTTTTCAAACTTTTCTTCTTCATACTTCTGTCCTAAAAAAGCCTTAGATGTTCTAATTCCTGCTATGGAATTTTCTAAAGTTGAATTTACTTCCGCTGTTTCAATTCTCGTTTGCATAAAAGCCTTTTTCATCTTTTTTCTTTGATATAAGGTAAAAATAACTATAACAGGAAGCACTGTAAATATGATAAGAGTAAGCTTTATATTTATTCCTGCTAATATTATAAATGAACCAATAAACATTATTGCTGAAATAAATATATTTTCCGGACCATGATGAGCAAGTTCAGAAATCTCCATTAAATCATTAATCATTCTACTCATTATTTCACCGGTTTTGGTATTATCAAAATACTTATTAGGAAGCCTTTCTAAATGATTAAATAGCTCCTTTCTCATGTCCGCCTGCATTCTTACACCAACTACATGTCCCCAATATTGCATAAAATATGCACATGCTGCTTTGATTAAATATAATATAATTAAAACTACTGCAAATACACCTATAGTTCTTATATTCCTATTAGGTATAGTTTCATTAATCAATGTTCTTGTAAGCATTGGATATATTAATTCACATACCGATGCTATGGTCGCCACCAACAAATCTAAAAAAAATAATTTTTTATATGGTTTATAAAATTTTATAAAATTTTTTAACATTAATTTTCTCCCGTATTTTATTTATCTATAAATATCTACCACTAACCCCTGTATCTCATCAACAGTTGCTGCAATATTTATATTTTCCATTTCTCCATTTAAAAATGCAGATGTTAATTCCTCAAGCTTTCCATCTATAGTATTTACTGTGATAAAATATTGAGTTTGCCAAAAGCTTATATCTTTTTTAGTTTCATACATATATTTCAATACAGATTCTAGATACTCCTTAATCATCTTTTTGTAATTTACTACATCTATATAAGTCTTTGTTATCACAAGCCTATTACCTTTCTTTTTTATATCATCAATAAGCTGCTTAAGCTGTTCTTGCGAACGCCTGTCTCTAGCTTGATTAAAACTTTGGGAAAAATCCTTTTTGTTCCCTGATACTTTTACTTCCTGAGTTAATGCATTTCCTCTTTGAATTCTTCCAATCTCCATATTATTCACCCTCTGTTTACTTATTTTTTATATAAATAATGCTTAAGATACATATGTGCTATGCCATCTTAAGCTTTTATTTATATTGAAAAATACTCTTTTATAATTTCTAAATCTTCATGAGAAAAATTATACTGTTCTATATCTTTTTTTCCTATCCATCTTACAGTGTTAATTGTTTTATGTGTAGTGATATACTCTCTTACTGTTCCTGTATAAACTTGAATAGTTTCATCACCATTTTCATTAGCACTATATTCCTTAAAATTCTCTAAATCAAAGATAGTACATTTTATATCTTTATCTACAGCTTTTATTATAGCTCTTTCTGCTGTTTCTTTTCCCTTTAATTCTTTCCCAAATAACCCCCATTGCTTTGGAGTGTTCTTTCCTTTTCCCCTTTCTGCAATAAGTATATTTTTAAAATCGTCGTAAATAACTATAGTAGATTTAACAACCTTTCCCATACTTTCCTCCACTACTTTAATTGATAAAAAATTGTCAATCAATTTATATATATTTTTTTTAGTCTTATATCTATTATAACTTTCTAACAAAAATATTCAAATATTTTTTTATTTTTATCACTTTTAATATTTTTTTATCTTTTTCTTTTATATATTAAGTTGTTGAATAAACAAAATTTGTAAAAATTAGTTATTCAATAATCCATTATATGTATAATAGATTATTTTTACGGATATACTACAAACTAAGAGGTGATATATTTATGAAATTTTTAATTTATTTAATAATATTTTTTTCTTTATTCTTTATTATAAAAATTATTAATTATTTGCTTCAATTAAAACAGCATTCAATAATTAAAGAAATTAATGATATGCAAAAAAGTAAAGGATTTTTATCTATTAAAGACTTAATGGATATTGATTCTTGTAATTTATTATCCTTGGTAAATACTTATCTTACCAAAAAAGGATATAAAGATATCAGAGTTATTAAGAATTCTGATATTTCAGCCCCATCTTTAACCTGTTACTTAAACGAAGATAATATTTATATTTCTCTTATTTCCTACAGAAATAAAGAATCTGATTTAACAAATAAACCTTGGCTTGATATATTTATTGCTAATATGGTAAAGCATCAATGTAAAAATGGATTTTTATTTACTAATTCAGTTTTTAATACTGATTATATTGAAACTGTCAATAACTTCAATAATAATTCTTCTTTTAAAATTAAGTTGATAGATGGCTATGAACTTAGCAGATTTATTAGAAATTTAAATGGAATTACTTCTAAGGAGGCTAAATATGTTTGATTATATTTATATATTTTTGATACTTATCTCTCCTTTTATCGGTAAGCTTATTAAAAATATCTATATCATTTATAAGCTAAAAAAGGAATACGTTGAATCCACAGATATCTTAAATTACATGTGCTCATTAACCAAGGATGAATTTGCAATTTGGACTTGTGATTTTTTATATAATAACAACTTTAGCAATATTGTTACTTGTTCAAACTCTCAATGTCATTCACAAGATATAGTATGCACTAAAGATCAAAATACATTTTATGTACTTTGTAAGCAATCATCTAGTACTGAAAGTCTTACTAAAGATGATATTGATTCTTTGTTAGGCTCCATGGTTTTAGATAATATTCATAAAGGAATTGTAGTGACTACAGGTAAAATAAGCAAAACTATTAAAGATTCTCTTTCTTCTATCCCTAATGATTACTATATTCAAATTATCTCTGGTGATGATTTAAAGTATAGCATTAATCACCCTAAATAATTTAATTTATAATTAATATAAAAATATAGGTAAATCAACTTTTCTGATTTACCTATATTTTTTCATAAACTATAATAATCTACATCCCTCTGCATCTTGTGCTATTAATCCTTTTTTCATTAATCCACCTAAAGCCATTTTAAAGTAATTTTTACTTGTTCCAAAAGTTATTTTTATATCTTCAGGGCTTGATTTATCATTGAAAGTCATAAACCCTCCATTTTTTTTCATATATTTAACAATTTTTTCTTGAAGGGCATCTCTTTCATTTAATCTTGTCTTTCTAGGTGTTAAACCAATTACGCCATCTTCATATACTCTTTTAACTCTTAATTTCATTTCTTGACCTGGATGAACTTCGAAATAGTATTCATTTGGTAATACTAACCCCTTATATTTTCCATCTATGGCAACATTTAAAGTTCCAGCTGGTGTTTTTGAATATACCATTGCAGTAACTTCGTCACCTACTTTATATCCTTCACCAATTTCTATGTAATTTTCAACTTCAGTTGTTGCTGCTAATCTATCTGTCTTATCTACATAAATATAGAATAAATATTTCTTACCAGTATGTAATTTATATCTTTGCTCTTTTAGAGGAACAAAAATATCCCTATCTAAACCGAAATCTATGAATGCACCAAATTCACTTTGTTGTACAACTTTTAAATACGCAACGTCAAAAGCCTTTGCTAAAGGCTTTTTAAATGTAGCTAAAGCTCTATCCTTTGAATCTCTATATATAAATACTTCTACTTCATCACCAACACTTACTTTATTTCCTTCTAGTAATGATTTTGGAAGTAGTACTTCAGCTCTTCCATCTAATTCTCTTAAATAAAATCCAAAGTCTTTTTCTCTATCAACTTTCATTTTATTATACTCGCCTATTCTTAACATGTAGACCTCCTAATTACTTATATTTTTTACTTAAAGCAACATAATTGTCTGCTGACCTCTTAATGCTTTTAATTTCTTCTTCTGATAACTTCCTAACAGCCTTTGCAGGATTACCTAATATAAGTACCCCTTCTTCAAACTCTTTACCTTGAGTTACTAATGCACCAGCTCCAACAATTGAATTTTTTGAGATTTTAGCATTATTTAATATTATACTACCCATTCCAACTAAAACATTATTACTTATATTGCACCCATGAATAATAGCACTATGTCCTATAGTAACATTTTCACCTATAATTACAGGACTTTCTATATCAACATGCACTACAGCATTTTCTTGAATATTACTATTTGCTCCTATTACTATCTTGTTCATATCAGCTCTTAACCTGGCACCAAACCAAATACTTACGTTTTCTTCAACTTTAACATCACCTATAATATCTACTGATTCCGATACATATGCATTTTCATTTATACTAGGGGCTACGCCATTAAACTGCAATTTCATACTCCCAGTCACCTCTTGGATAAAATTATCACTTTATTTTATCACTCTTTGTTATTATTGTCATTATTTTAATAACTAGAATACTATATATAGAATAAATAACTTTTTGTGAGGAAAGTTTTTGAGCAAAAGCAGGCATCGAAATAATATCACTTTTGATCGAAATAAGATTAAATACTATTATGGTATTCCTCATTGCCATTGCAGTTATTCAACTGGAAAAGGAAATCCTCTTGAGATATATACTGCAGCTATTAAATGCGGATTGGATTTCTTATTCTTAACTGACCATAATGACTTTTTAATTACTAAAACAAAATATAAAGATGACCTTATGAGCAAATGGGAATTAAGTACCATAATTACTACTAAAGCTTATAAAAACTCCTCCAACTTTATTCCTATTCTAGGTTTTGAATGTAAAAGTGTTTATGGTGATTTAAATATAATAAATCCAAATTCTTTTTTTACAGGTACTGTATCTGATATCCGCTTACTAACCTTATGGATGCTAAATAATAACAACTCATTTATATCAATAAATCATCCTCATAAAAACATACTTAATCTTCAGTATAATGCTATTTTAAATAAGCTTATAACTTCCATTGAAGTTTGTAACGGAAATCCTGCTTCTAAATACACTAGGCATGATAAATATTACTTTGCTTTACTAGATAGAGGGTGGAAGCTCAGTGCTATAAATGGTCAAGACAACCACCGCATAAACTTTGCTGATTCAGAATACCTAACTGCCTATATAGGTAATGAATTATCCAGAAACTCCTTGATTGATGCATTTAGAAATCACCGTACCTATTCAACAGAATCTAAATTTTTAAAATTCCACTTCCTTTTAAATAACACATTCATGGGTGATACCTTATTTATTACTTCCAATAAATTAAAGTTTAGTATTTTTGTAGAGGATGTAAAATATAGAATACTGCATATACAAATCATCTCCAATAAAGGTACTATAATAAAGAGTATTGAAAATATTAACTTAAACTATATCCGCTATTTTTACGAGCATATTCATGAAAAAAATGAAACATGGTATGTAATTAGAGTGATGCAAGAAAACAATAAAATAGCCTTAAGCTCTCCTATATTTATTGAAGATTCACTAATTAAAAATAAAAATTGGACTACTGAAAATTAATCAGCAGTCCAATATTAAATATAATTATTTTGCATCTTTATTTAAATGCTTAACTCTATTAGGCTTAGCCTTAGGTCTAATAACTATTTCTTTATCTTTTTTCTTAGGTCCTCCAGTAGCTTGTATCTCTAAGAACCACATGAAAAAAGTAACTGTTAGTATAGTCATTATAACTACAACAATAATATTACTTCCCCAACTAACTATGCTTGGTAAGAACATTTGTACAACTAATAATATAATTGCAATTGCTAATGGAATAAATTTATTGATTCTAACTTTTGAAAAAACATATTTTCTCCCTAAAAATGACACTCCCAAAGTCAAAGCAAATAATAATATAAAATATAATATCCATTTTAAAAAATTCATCATTATATACTCCCTTCATAACAATATACTTATATATTATAAGGAAATGAATATATTTTCAACATAATTTTATATTCCATTTTTTGATAAATTGTTAAATATACAGCTCACTATTAAAAGATTTTATTTTTCACTTCATTTTTTATATATATTTTGATAAAATGTACTAAAGATATTATTAAATTACTAAAAGGGGTGTTATAATGGGTTTAAATCAAAACTATCAACTTGATGACTTAGATCTTCAAATTTTAGATATATTAATCAAAGACTGTAGAACTCCATACTTGGAAATTGCCAGAATGTGTCATGTTAGTGGTGGTACTATTCATGTAAGAATGAAAAAAATGGAGGAATTAAACATAATTAAAGGAAGTAGAATTCTTTTAAATCTTCCTAAGCTTGGTTATGATGTATGTTGTTTTGTAGGAATTTATATTGATAAGACTTCTTCTTATACAGAAGTTGTTAATGAAATGTCTAAAATCAACGAAGTTGTTGAGCTTCATTTAACAACTGGAGATTATACTGTGTTTGCTAAGGTTATATGTAAAAATATCTCTGATTTACAAGATATTCTTTTAAATAAAATAAATGTAATCCACGGTATACAAAGAACTGATACTATTATTTCACTAAATCAACCAATCGATAGAAACATTACAATTTAGAATACATAAAAACACTTCTTTATGTAAAAAATATATATAAACAAATATAAAGGAGTTGTTTTTATGAAAGTATTAGATACTATAGCTTTACTTTTAGTAATAATAGGTGCAGTAAACTGGGGCTTAATAGGCTTCTTTAGATTCGATTTAGTGGCAGCATTATTTGGCTCAATGACAATGTTCAGTAGAATTATATATGCCCTTGTTGGAATAAGTGGCTTATATGCAATTTCTTTCTTTGCAAAAAGTAAGGTAATTGATTAATTATAGAACTAATGATTAAAAAGTCTTACCAATATGTAGGACTTTTTTATGTTTTTTATGATTGATATAAATTTAAAAGGATTGATAATTAATGAAAATTTATAAATCCATAAATTCAAATCTTTACAAGATGATTATTTTATTTACTCTTTATTCTTTCTTAGGTTGGACATGTGAAGTCTTATATGCCTATTCAATTCATCATCACTTTGTTAACAGAGGATTCTTAACTGGTCCTTTTTGTACTATTTATGGATTCGGCTTCCTTATAATTTACTTACTACTTCATAAATTTAAAAATAATCTCTGCTCACTTTTTATTTTTTCAATTTTACTCACTTCTGCACTAGAGCTTATTACTGGTTGGGCTTTAGATACTTTCTTTCATACACGATACTGGAATTACACTTCTTATCCTTTAAATATAAAAGGATATATATGTCTCTACTTTTCTCTGATTTGGGGTATTAGCTCCCTTATACTTATTAAAATATTAAATCCAGCACTTTCTTTTCTTATATCTTTGCTACCATCTAATAAACTAGGTTCCATTTGCTTTTTGATTTTATTTTATTTCATTGGTGATCTTATTATGAGCTCATATAAATTAACATTTGTAAGAATACCTTTGCAGAATATTTATTGGTTTTCCAGTTGTTTAGTTTCTCTCAACATACATCAATATAATTTTTATAAAGAACTAATAAAAGACAATCTTTATTTGCAATTATTAATTTCATTTAATAAAATATGAACATAAGATATTGGCTGAAAAAGCCAATATCTTATGTTTTATTTAATAGATTTAATAATATCAAATAGTTCTAATGCTGCATCTTTAGGACCATTTTTTTCTTGTCCCCTTACTCCTAAACAAGTTTTAATTTGCCCAACTTTAACACCAGCACTATATAATGTCTCAAAGTATTTATCAATTAATATATCTGTTTCCTTTTGTTTTTGCACTGGTCCAAATGGATTAGCAAAATAACTTTCAACTAAGCCTTTTTCTGTGGTTGTTCCCTTTGCCATTCTTGCACCGGATTTAAACACCTTAATTGCTGCTTCAACATTTTCAAAGTAATCTATATGCTTTTCATTTTCTTTTACTTCAGTATAATTATTAGCATATAGGAATAAGTCTACTTTATATCCTTTTATTATTTCACTATATGGAGCTACTGGCATAACAAGCCTTGCATTAATTTTATCTGGGTTCATAAATATACTTCTATCTAATTCTTTAAATGCATATCCTTGATCTAAATCATCTAATCTTACAAAAGCACCTATTTCTGTTCCATAACCATAAATATTGCCATCTTTCTCCTTAAATATACCCATGTCATCAAAAATAGTTATCATACCACTTATTTGATTTTCACCAAGTGCTCTTAATGCTTCTAAGCTTTCTGATTTACCTGCACCACTATCTCCCATTATTACAACATTAGCATGCTTACCATTCTTCATTTCAATATTTACCATGGCACCATGTATTGGTAGATATCCTCTTTTTATCATTATTAAATTATGCAGTGTTAATAGCATCTTTTTCATATAACCAAAATAATCTATTTCATCTGAATAATTTACATAACCAAGCATTATATTATTATCTTTGTCATCATAAAATACTGTTTTTAATTCTTCATCCTCATCAGTTGCCCCAAAGACATATATCATATCTGGTTTTCTACCTCTACATTCTTCTACTTTTGCCATTTCAAAAAGATTACAAAGAGTAACTCCGTGCTCCATAAAATCTCTATGGAAATACACATAAGCCAAAAGTTCTCCAACTTTAGCAGGATAACAAAACCAATGCTCTTTAGTTATATGTGCGTATTCTAATGGATTATGTTTTATTTCTTTAAATATACCATTTCTTGTATTTTTCTTTGGATATGTTATGAATGGAGCTTCTAATAATATAGAATCTATAAAACTTATATCCTCTAATATTTCATAACAATTAGGTACTGGCCATAAAAGAGAGTTAATCATAAGACTGCAGTTACCTCCTGCTGGTATCTGTCTAAATACTTTAGGAGAGACTCCTAAAATATTTTCTTCTATTCTTCTATATAATCTTAAAATAAGCTTAGCAAATTCAGAGTTAGCTTCAGTAAAATTCATTGCTGCAATACCTTGTCTTACTTTATCTGTATGAATAATTGTATATCTTTCTAATCTTCTCCAAAATAAATATAAATCTTCTATTACCTTAATAAACTCTTGATTATCTTCAAATATAGCTCTGTAATTACTTTCAATTTCTATTATTTCATTGGCATCCATTATGGTAAGCCATTTAAATAATTTAAGTAGTTCTCTTTTTATAAAATGTCTATCCTTACTTCCTAAAGAATCAGTTAAAAATCTATATGAAAGCGTAACATTTTTTTCTGATTTTTTTAAATATACATCTAAAACCCTTCTAAATCCTTCACTTTCTAAAACAGACTCAAAATTAGTACAATATTTTGCTGAAAAATTCAATAAAACTTTATCATTACTAATAGAAAATTCTTTTTTCATTTTTGTCCCCTCCATTTATACTTTTACACCAATTTGTACCACAAATATACTTGTCTCTCTCCTACATTATATCACTATTTTGCAATAAATAAAATATTTTTATTCACTATTTTAACACACTTTTATTTTTACTTAATTTTTTACGTATATTTTTTTATATTTTTAATATTTTATATGTATTTTTTTAATTTATTTTAATTTTTTACTTATTATTTTCACTAAATTTTTGTATTTTTGTGATGTGAAACCAAATATTATATAGTAATGAAATATTTAACTATTTTTTTTGCAATTTTTAATTTAACATTATTGCATAATAAAAAGAATTCTTGATAAAACAATGGATCAAATTGAGTTAATATTTCAATTTGATCCATAATCTTTTATATTCAAAACTATTTCACTCCTAATATTTGCAGCTAAATTAGCTAATTCATCTTTAGATAGCATTGAAGTATCTATAGCTTTACCAAATACAACCCTCACTTTACAAGGTTTAAATCTTCTTTCATCTTCAAACCCTTTGCTAGCTCCTTCAATAGTTACAGGAACTATTAATGCCTCAGCTCTTGTGGCTAATTTAAGACTCCCTCTTTTAAATTCACCTACCTGTCCCATTTTACCTCTAGTACCCTCTGGGAAGATAACCATAGAAAACCCTTCTTTTATATTTTTTACACCTTCGCTAATAGATTTAACAGCCTCTCTGGCATTGCTTCTATCTAATGGAACACAATGAGCCTTTTCTAACCAATATCCCAGTACAGGTACCTTTAACATTTCTTTTTTCGCTATAAACCCTAAAGGCTTTCCAATAGTTCTAAAAAGTATTGGAATATCCAATATACTTGTATGATTACTTATAAATACACAAGGTTCTGTAGGAATATTTTCTTTTCCTTCAACTTCAATTTCTATTCCTATGGTTTTAATTGTGTAATCAGACCATTTCATGGTTATATCTTCTACAAACTTTTCTGCTGTTTCATCTCCTTTATATCTTTTTAAATAAGAATATTTAATTCCTTTAATTCTTACTACAATCATATATATTATGTACATTATTCCTTTAAAAAACATATTACTTTTAATTCTCCTTGCTTTGTCATATATAACTATAAGTCTAACTTTTTTTATTTTTTAGCGAATATTATTTCATATTCATGTCAAAACTCTTAACCATGGAGGTGAATTATGAAGAAGACGCACTTTAAAACTTTTACTACCATTTTAATATTAATTCTTACCTTACTGTGTTCTCAGCAATTCACCTCATTATATAATAAAACTAATTCAAATAGCAATTACCTTTCAGTTCATTTTATCGATGTAGGGCAAGGTGACTGTATCCTTATTAACGTTAATGATTATAATTTACTAATAGATTCCGGACCATCTACCGCTAGAAATGATTTGCTGAACTATCTAGATAAACTAGATATTTTTAAGCTTGACTACGTAATAGCCACTCACCCTCACGAGGATCATATAGGAAACATGGATGCCCTAATACGCAAATACCATATTGGTAAATTTCTTGCACCTAAAGCAACTGCTTCAACCATAACCTTTGAAAATATGGTTACTGCTTTAAACGATAAAAATTTAAAAATTTCCGTTATATCTACTGGTTCTAACTCTATTAATTTAGGAACAGGAACCTCTATTACATTTTACACTTTACCAAATATAAATATAAATGATGAATTAAATCTTTATTCACCAATAATAAAATTTACATATAAAAATATTTCATTTTTATTTACCGGTGATGCAGAATTAGAAAATGAAAAATTTTTAACTGATAATAAAATAAATATCAAATCTGATATACTAAAAATTGGTCATCACGGTTCAAGTTCCTCTACCTCTGAAGTTTTTTTAAACTCAGTAAATCCTAAAGTCGCTATTATATCTGTGGGCTCTAAGAATAAGTATGGTCATCCTGCTTATTCAACATTAAATCTCTTAAAAAATCATCATATAAAAATTTACAGAACAGACCTCTTAGGAAGCATAATTATAAAATCTGATGGTTCATCTTTTTCAATATCTTATCAATAAAAAAAATGAAAGATTTATTCTTAAAAAGAATCTATCTTTCATTTTTTTTATTGACTTTCCTCTTCATCTTCTTTTTGCTCATCATCACTTAAAAATTCTTCTTTCATATATCTTCCCCATAGAGTAAGAATTTTAAATAAGTTTACTACATCTTGCTCATTATATAGCAAGATAGTATCAATTTTTTCTTTAGGCATTCTTTCAATATATTCATCATCTTTTAAAACTTTATGAAAAGTTTTAGCTAAATTTGATCCACTTATTACTTCGCCTTCTCTAAATATCTCAAAAATCTTTTCTAAGTTCTTAAGCCCTATAGAAGTCTTTTTATTTTTCTCATATTCCTTTTGAATATCGATAGATTTAAATTCCCCTTCAATATTAAAATTTATATTGTATTTCTTGAATAAATAATTAATAACAGTATAATCATTATTTCCAGAAAAGGTCACAATAGACTTCTTACCTATTTCCCTCATCTTTAAAAAATACTTCTTTGCTAATACTAATATATCTACTACTTCGCCTTTATTTTCAATCATATATTGGGTAACATAAAGTTTTTTGTCTATATTATTATATATACAAGCACCAAAAACACCTATACATTTAGGCTTTTTATATACATAATGTTCTAAATCAAAAAATATCAATTCCTCTGGCTTACACTTTTCCCCATTAACTTCTAGCATATCAATCTCATCATAGCCTTCAACTTCAATGACATTTTCTCGAATAATCACAATATCACTCTTTCTCTACATAATTTTATCGCCTGTATAAATCATTTCTACACTTATAAAATATATTATATCACACAAAATTATTTTGTTATAGATATATGTAATTTTTAGATAACAAGTACACCTCATTGACCTTTTATAAAGATTTTGATATTATATTGACATAACTAATCAGACGATAATGATTTTCAATTCGAGGTGATTTTATGAGTTTATGTGATTTGAAATTAGGTGAAAAAGGTAAAATTCATAGCATTAAAGGAGACTTAAAGTTAGCAAAAAGACTTTCTGCTTTAGGATTAGTAGAAGGTACGGAAGTAGAACTAAAACGCGTTGCTCCTCTTGGTGACCCCTTGGTAATAAATATACGTGGCTTTGATTTAGCCATAAGAAAAAAAGATGCAAAGAATATTTTTTTAATTAAATAGGCGGTGAATTATATGAAAACTGTTGCATTACTTGGTAATCCTAATGTTGGTAAGACCACTTTATTTAACTTGTTAACAGGTTCTAATCAAAAAGTGGGAAATTGGTCTGGTGTAACCATTGATAAAAAGGAAGGATTTTTTGATGATATCAAAATTGTGGACTTGCCTGGTATATACGCTATGGATACTTATTCTAACGAAGAAATTGTATCTAAGAACTTTTTACTAAATGAAGATGTAGATATAATATTAAATATTGTAGATGCATCCAACATAGATAGAAATCTATACCTTACAACTCAGTTAAAACAATTTAATAAACCAATAGTATTAGCAGTAAATATGATTGATGTAGCTGAAAAGAAAGGTATTTTTATTGATTTCAATATACTATCTTCTCTATTAGATGTTACTATAGTACCAATTCAAGCTTCTAAGGGCTTAGGTATTAGTGAAATCAAAGCTACTTTGAAAAATTTAGAAGCTTTAAAATGTACAAATAAAATAAATAGTTTTTCATCTGAAAAAGAAACCTATAAATACATAGAGACAATTTTGTCAAAGTCTCAAAAAAACATCAAACCAAAGACTTCTAAAAGAAATGATAAGCTAGATAGCCTACTTCTTAACCCATGGCTTGCTTATCCTATATTCTTTATGATTTTAGCATTGATGTTCCAAGCAACATTTTCTTGGATTGGACAACCTCTTTCAGATTTATTAGGAGTATTAGTTGATGATTATTTCACTCCTTTTGTAGCAAATTCTATTTCTAGTTTTAACCCATGGTTTCAATCATTAATTCTAGATGGTATTATTGCTGGTGTAGGAGGAATAATAGTATTACTACCTATAATACTTTCTCTTTTTACATGCATAACAATCCTTGAAGATAGTGGATATATGGCTAGAGTAGCTTTCTTAATGGACAAGATTATGAGAAAAATTGGTTTATCTGGCAAAGCATTTATTCCTATGATCATGGGATTTGGCTGTTCTGTACCAGCTATAATGAATGCAAGAACATTGGAAAGTGAAAAAGATAGAAAGTTAACAGCATTGCTTGTTCCTTTAATGAGTTGTAATGCAAGACTTCCTGTTTACAGTATTTTTGCTTTAGTATTTTTCCCAAAACATATTGGAATAGTAGTTGCTTCATTATATTTCTTAGGTATAATAATGGCCTTTGTAATAGGTCTTATATTTAATAAGACTATATTTAAAAATGATGAAGAGCCATTTTTAATAGAATTGCCTGAATATAAAGCACCATCATTTAAAAATCTTTCTAATCAATTATTAGAAAAAACTAAAAGCTTTTTAACTAAAGCAGGTACACTGATATTTGCTATGAGCATAGTATTATGGTTTTTATCAAACTTTAATATCCATGGATTATGTGATGTAAATGACAGTATATTAGCTTCAATAGGTAGCTTTATTGCACCTATATTCAAACCTCTTGGTTTTGGAAACTGGCAATCTTCTGTTTCATTATTAACAGGACTATTAGCTAAAGAATCTGTTGTAGCCTCAATGTCAGTAATCTTCTCTGGAGATTTATATGCTGTGCTTCCGCTACACTTTACGGCACTTTCAGCATTTTCATTTATGGTTTTTGTACTTTTATATACACCATGTATTTCAGTTATTGGAACTATGAAAAAAGAATTTGGCAATAAAATGTGTGCTTTTTCTGTTATATATCAAGTATTATTAGCATGGATAGCATCATTTGCTGTATATAATATAGGATCACTAATTATTTACAATAAATCTTATATTGAAATATTTATAACAGCTTTATTATTAATTTCAGCTATCTTTATATTATATAGATCTTCAAAAAATAATTCATGCAAAAACTGCAAAGGTTCTTGTGATAGTTGTAATATTAAATTAGAAAAATAGAAGGCAGATTAATTTCTGCCTTCTATTTTTCTGCTTTTTTCTTAGATAGTTTTTTTCCAACTATTCTTTTATAATAAATATTTATTACTGCTGCTGTAGGTGAGCCTAAAAGCATCCCTGCCACTCCAAAGAATCCTCCACCAATAACCACAGCATATATAATCCAAAAAGGTCTTACACCAACTTTATTACCTACTAATTTAGGATCTAGATACCATCCATCAAACATCTGTAAAGAAAATAGCACCACAAACACTATAACTGCTTTTATAGGTGAAACAAATAAATTAATTAAAAATCCCACTATTTCTCCCACAAAAGGACCAAAGTAAGGAATCATATTAGTACATCCTACAATAATTGATAAAAGTACAGCATATTCAGAATTAACGATAGATAGTAATATAAATGCCATTATGCCTATTATCAATGAATCTAAAGCCTTTATACCTATATAAGCTCCTATCATATCATTATAAATTTTCATAAATTCAATAATTTTTTCCGTTTTTTCTTTTTTAATAAAAAGTTCTAAAAATTTCTTACTTGCTGCAATTAAACGATTTTTATCTATTAAAACATATATGGATACTATAAATCCTAAAATAACTTTTACTATTTGGGAAGATACACTAAATATTCCACTTAATGAGCTTTCTAATAAATTAACAGCTATTGTGCCAACCTTACTAATATATGTTTCCAAATTTGCTACAACTCCAGTAGTGCTTGCAAAATCCTTTAACATAGGATTATTTGTTATTTTATCAATAAAACTTCGTACTGACTCCATATAACTATCTGCATTAGAAGCTATATCCTTTATGGAATCAATTAAAGATGGTATACCATAAATACATAAAACAAATATTATTCCTAAAAATACTGCATATGTTAGTGCAATAGAAATTCCATTACTTAACTTTAATCTTCTTTCAAAAATCCTAACAACAGGACTTAAAATATACGCAATTACAATTCCATAAACAAAAGGCATTGATAATGATACAAACTCCTTAAAAAAATAAGTTATTCCTGGACCTAATATATCAAATGCTTTATAAATAATTATGCAAAATGTAAATGTTATCAAAACAGCTATTATTACATCTTTATATTTATTATCTTTTAAAAACAATCATTTCACTCCTTTATTACATAATTTGATTATACCAAAAAATTTATTAAGATACAGTTAACTTTTGTATCTTATTTATTAACATATCATTGCTGACCCCTAGCAACTTAAAAGCCTTTTTTGTAACATTACAAATCGCTATTAATAAATAAATCTTTTCATCATCTATTTTTTCTTCACGTATTATTGATATTTGCTCTGCAACTCTATCTATTAATTTTATTATTTGTGCACTACTATAATTCTTTCTACTAGTTTTAATAGCTTGTATATACTCCTCTATTAAATTTATTAACTCTAATTTATCTTTTAAGTGGTAATAATCATAATTTATAGCTGACTCTTTTCCTTGCATATTATTAAACTTTTCATTAAGATAACATTCCATAATTTTAATTTTTAAATAGCTATTATCTTTAATGCTAAATGATTCATAGTAATCAAAAATAACATCACTACCTATATCTTTTTTAAAAAATTTAAAAATCAAATTTTCAATAACTATCCTCTCAATATCTACTTCTTTAATATTTATTTCATTTTTATCCAAAGCAAGAACCACTTCTTCTCTAGACCTCTTTAATAATAATTTTATAATATGATTTTCATTCCTTATATATTTTTTTATATTTTCATTTAATTTAATAAATCCTAAGGATACACTTTCTAGCTTTTCTGCTATTTCATAATCTACCTTTTTCATAATAGAATATATTTGATTGTATCTGGTATGTTCATATTTATTTCTAATTATTATTATCTTAGTAGTATTTTTATCATATGCTCTATGTAACGGATAAGCTAAATCTTCTATGGTCAAATTATAATCTTTATCTCTAATTATTAAAGGTGGAAGATTAAATTCTTTAAGCTCTACTATTTCTTCATGATTAAATTTCTTTATTAATCCTTTATTTCTAATATTTTCTAAAATATAATTAGTACTAAATAATTTTTTCTCCCTATGGATTGGATTATATAATTCACAATTATACCCCTGCTCTCTATATAGCCCTTCAATAAATTTATTTATTATTAATTTATATAGATCATTTAATTCTGTTACTATAGATAAACTTTTCATTTTATTTATAATCAATATTTTTTCATTGCTATGTATACTTTTATCCTCAACCTTAAATTGCGAAAAAAAACTTTCTAACATCCTATCTTTTTTTATATATAAATTTACATAAGGCCCTATTACTTCAAAGCTTTCTATTCCATTTTCCTTTAAAATATATGATATTTTTTTTGCAATAATTAAAGGACTTTCTTTAAAATTCTTTTTTAACATATAGCACAGCACACTGTAATCTCCATACTCTTTTGAAGTATTTCTTCGTATAGATTTTTTTATTATGTCTCTATTAACATCAAATTCTTTTTCAATAATGCCTACTATAATATTTATCTCATCCATAAACTTCTCCCTAAACATATCTATATTTAAAAATTAATTATAAGACAAAAGAAGTGGCAAAGCCACTTCTTTTAAAGTATAATTCTCACAATACTATAAAATAAATTAATTATAAAACTAACAGGATAGTAAAGAATGCTTGATCCCACAAAAACTACAAACATTAAGATTAAAAATTGATATTCATATATCTTATCTGCCATTTTATAAAAATGTTTAGGTGCTAAATCTCTAAATATCTCAAATCCAGCCAATCCTGGAAGCGGTAGTAAATTAAATACAAATAAACTTACATTTACACTTACAACAGCATAAACCATGCTTAATATTACAGTTCCAGCTGCACCACTTAACACCGTTCCCATGAATCTTATTAAGAATACATATATAAACATTCCAATAAATGCTGCAATTAAATTTCCTATAGGTGCAGCAATAGATACTTTTATTGCATCTTTATATCCTCTTTTGTAAGCCCTTGGATTTGTTTCTAGAGGCTTTGTCCACCCAAAACGAAATAACAAAATCATGATAAACCCTACAATGTCAATATGGGCTATTGGATTTAAAGTCAATCTTCCTTGAAATCTAGGTGTCTTATCACCTAACTTATCAGCTACAAAAGCTTTAGCATATCCCTGTACTGTAAAAGCAATTAATACTGCTGGTACAGATATAATCAAATTAAATAAATCAAAATTTCTCATCTTTTCACCTCTTTTGCATAATTTGCTTATTATTATATCATAATTTTTTCAAATAATATAAATTTAATAATAAGTTTATAATTTTACATATTTAAAAGAACCGCAACATTGCAGTTCTTTTAAATTTAATTTCCATTTAAATTATCATTTATCCCTTGCTGCACTCCTTCACTTGGAGTTTCAGTTTCTTCAGTTCCAGAATTACTATCTCCAGTTCCTTCAGATGGTTCTTTAGGTACTTCTGGGACAGGTGTACTTGGTATATTTTCTCCAGAATCTTCATTTGGTGGAACTTGTCCACTATTATCACCTGCTTCTTCTTCAGGTGCAGAAATTGGTTCATTCGGTACATAATTTGGTTCTTGCGGTGCTTCCATATAATTATTACCTCTTTTGACTTCACCATCTTGTGCTTCAATATAATCATTTGGATTTATATCGTACATTTTATTATAAACTGATTCTTGATTTGCATATTTTTGAAGTTCTGTTTTTAATGAATCATAATTAAATTCTTCTTCATTTGGATATTTATTTTCATATATAAAGTTATATAATATACTTGCATTTTGTAGTCTATCCATCAAGAATACAGAACCTAACTCCTTATAGTTTCTTGTTTCAGATAAAGCAACTAATGGGATTTGTAATTGTTCCACATCAAGACTTGGGAGCTTATATATTGTATATGCCATATTTAAAGCTTCCAACGGATCAATATTTGTCTTGATATATTCAAGCATAGTATTCATTATTCCCAAATATTTACTTGGCTTGGTATTTTGTAATTTTTCTATCACTTTAAATATTACTTCTCTTTGACGGTCAGTTCTCTCATATTCATCCCCAACGTTATATCTAATTCTCGCATACGATAAAGCTTGTTTACCATTTAAAGTCTGTATACCAGCCTTTTCAACAGGACAATCATTTCCACCAGTTGATTCACCTATATATTTATTAAGCTCTTCTAATTGATAATCTTTTACATCAACCTCTATTCCACCTATGTAATCAACAATAGTTTCAAATCCCCAAAAATTAATTATTATATATTTATCTATACTTACATTATATGTTTCCTTAACAGTTTTCATTAAAAGCTCTGGCCCACCAAGCATATATGCTGCATTAAGTTTAGCTTCTCCATGTCCTGGTATATCTACTAAAGTATCTCTAAATAACGATGTTAATTTAACTTTTTTATTATTATTATCCAATGTTGCAATTATCATAGAGTCTGATCTACAAGGTTCATCTAAATCTCTTGCATCTACTCCTATTAATAAAACATTTGTAATTCCTTCAACTTCTTTGAATTCTGAATCATTGTTAGAAATTGATGGTTCTTTTTTTACATAAATTTTATTTTTTATATGCTTATAAAATCCTAATACAGTTCCTATTAAAATAACTAAAACCATTACTAAAGATAAGACTACCTTTTTTGTCGTTGACCAGTTCTTTTTCTTTCTGCTCATTTTTCCGCCTCCTTTTCTTATAATATTATATAACTAATCTAAAATATATTACAATAATAATATAATATATTTTAAGTAAATTCATATTATCTTTGTATATAATATGGTATTTTGTAAAATTGCCACTTTTAAATTTATCATATTTTGTGTATTTTTTACTTTTTAAAACATAATATTCCTTTATACCTTAATATATACTATCATTTTTTTATTGTTTTAGGACAAAATATTAATAATCTATTATAAATTATTACATCTACTTAACTTTATTAATGTAATATATCATTAATAAGGTAATTATGATTGGAGGTCTTTCTATGAATATAAGCATTATTGGTATGCCTCTTTTTTATGGCTGTGATAAACCCGGTGTTGAGCAAGGACCAAAAATACTTAGAGAAAATAATGTTATAGATATATTTGCAAAAAAACATAATGTTATTGATTTAGGCGATATAAGCGTACCTTTCCTAGATGCTAAGAAAAAATTTTTGATTAATCCTAAAATGAAATATTTAAATGAAGTTATTGAATGTAACACCTCTTTAGCTGAACTAGTATATCTTGCTCTTAATAATGGTACTATACCTTTTATCTTAGGTGGAGATCATTCACTTGCTTTAGGTTCTTTAGCAGGCACTAGTAAATACTTTAATGATGATTTGGCTGTAATATGGATAGATGCCCATGGCGATTTAAATACTCACGAAACCTCACCTAGTGGTAATATTCATGGAATGCCTTTAGCAGCTTCCATAGGCCTTGGATATAAATCTCTAACATCTATTCTATTTAATAAAAAAAAAGTAAATCCAAAAAATATTTTTTTATTAGGTTGTAGAGATTTAGATAGTGGCGAAATTAAATTAATAAATAATTTAGAAATAAATATGTGGACAATTGAAGATATTAAAAATAAAGGAGCTGAAGCCACCATTGAAGAACTACTAAGAAAAATCAATAACAACCATTTAACTAATATACATCTTTCTTATGACATTGACTGCCTAGACCCTTCTTATGTTCCTGGTACTGGAACCCCAGTAAATAATGGATTAACATTTGAAGAAAGCCAAATACTTCTTCATGGAATATTTGGTACAAGCCATGTAAAATGTATTGATTTTGTTGAATATAACCCTACTTTGGATAAAGATAACAAAACTAAAGAAACCTGTATACAGCTTATTAACTTAATATCTCAAGAACTTCATTGAAACTCCATATTTATGGAGTTTTTTTAATAATAAGTAATTTGTTAATTAAAGCACATTATGATATTATAAAATCATAATTAAATACATTTGGAGGAAAAAATGAAATTACTTTTTTTTGATACTGAAACCACAAGCGTAAAACCTGGCCATATATGTCAGTTAAGTTATATTACAGTAGATACAACTACTAAACCTCAAAGAACTATTGGCAAAAACTTCTTTTTTACTGTAGATGAAATGGATCCAGGTGCTGAAGAAGTTCACGGATTTTCTCTTGAAAAATTATATGAGCTTTCTGAAGGAATGGAATTTTTAGATCAACTACAAGATTTTATGAAAGACTTCTTTGATGCTGATTTTGTTATTGGACACAATGTTCAATTTGATATTAAATTCTTAAAACATGAACTAAACTCTCTTTATGAAGTGGGTATGATTGATGAGACATGGGAACCTAAAAACTCATTTTGTACTATGACATATTATAAAAACATTTGCAATATTCCTGCTCCAAGAGGGAATGGCATTAAGAATCCTAAACTTTCAGAAGTTATTGATTTCTTAAATATATCTCAAGATAAAATAGCTACCAAAGCTAATGAACTATTCCAAGGAAGTGGAAACTACCATGATGCAAGATTTGATACTGCTGCTACTTATTTATTAGTTATAGAAGGTATAAAGCAAAAATATATCAAACCTGGCTTTTTCTCAGAACAATTAAAGAAATAGCATCCTAATATTAATGGGATGCTATTTCTTTAACTAACATTTAAATCCTTTATTAATACTTAAACATAGTAAAAATAAATCTATTTTTATAATTCTAAGAATTTATAAAGTGCCTTACAAGCTTCCTTATCCATCGCTTCTAATCCTTCAAGTCTATACTTAATACCTAAAGTCTCATACTTATTTACACCAAGTAAGTGATATGGAAGCAATTCAACCTTTTCAACATTATCCAGTGTCTTAATAAACTTTCCTAGCTCTCTTATGTATTCTTCACTATCAGTTTTTCCTGGAACTACTACTTGTCTTATCCACATTTTAGTACCCATCTTCTTACATGCTTCTAAGAACTTTTGTGTTTCATCTATTTCTATTCCAGTCATATCCTTATAACCTTCTCTAGTTAAATGCTTCACATCATATAAAACTAAATCAGTATATTTTAATATTTCTTCATAATCTCCAAATCCTACTCCTGAAGTATCTAAAGTAGTATGGATTCCTGCTTCCTTACATAGCTTTAATGTTTCCTTAAGGAATTCAGGTTGCTTTAATGGATCTCCTCCTGAAAAAGTAACTCCACCACCTGATTTCTCGAAGTAACTTCTAAATCTAGATATCTTATTTACTAATTCTTCAGGTGTAAAATCTAACGCATCTTTATTTCCATCTAAAGTCCAAGTATCTGGGTTATGACAATAAAGACACCTTAGTGTACAACCTTGCATAAATACTACAACTCTTATACCAGGCCCATCTACTAGCCCCATACTTTCCACTGAATGAATTTTTCCTTTAATCATCTGCCATCCTCCCACAAGTCATACTAATATGAATTATAAATATTGCTAACAAACCATAACCTGCTAACAATAAATTACTTTATTATTAATCTGATATTACAATCCACAAATATATAATATCACATTACATTAATTCATGGAATGTTCTGCTGCTAAATTCTAATTGTTGATCTTTTTGTTAATCTTATAAAACTAAATGTTCTTTTATTTTCTCTAATATTTTATTTAACATTTTTAACAATATATGTGATAAAATAAAAAGGATTGGCACTTCAAAGCATTTTTTTCCTTAAAAATATTGATTTTTTTTACTAATATATATATAATATGCTTTGTTTGTTTAGTAATTTTAAACCCTCAGTTTAGTAATAGTTCTACAAATTGAGATTTATCCTGGGAGGTGAATAGTTTGAAAATCGGTGATAAAATCAAAAGAATGCGTATTGAAAAAGGTCTCACTCAGGAAGAGCTTGCCAATAGATGTGAATTATCTAAAGGATTCATTTCACAGCTTGAAAATGATTTAACATCTCCTTCTATTGCAACCTTAATAGATATATTAGAGATACTTGGTACAAATTTAAAAGAATTTTTTAGCGATGATAGAGATGAAAAAATTACATATACTTATGAAGATATGTTTGAAACAGAAAATGAGGAATTAAAGTATTCCCTTATGTGGCTTGTGCCTAATGCACAGAAAAACATGATGGAACCAATTATGATTACATTACAACCTGGAGGACAATATCTAGAAGAAGATCCTCATGAAGGAGAAGAATTTGGATTTGTACTTTCTGGTAATATAACGCTACATCTTGGTGATACTAAGCATAAGATAAAAAAAGGCCAAAGCTTCTATTTTAAACCTAAGGCCAACCACTATATTTCAAACAATGGAAAAACTGTAGCGAAAGTTATTTGGATTAGTACTCCTCCATCATTTTAATTAATATAAATATTAGTAATAAATTATAATTTTTAATATACAGAAAGAGGTGTTTATATTGAGTCAAAATATAATTGAGATAAAAAATGTGTCTAAAACATACGGTGATAATACTGTTTTAAATAACTTATCTCTTAATATAAGGAAAAATGAATTTCTTACTTTATTAGGTCCAAGCGGCTGTGGTAAAACAACAACTCTAAAAATATTAGCAGGCTTTGAAAATAGCGACATCGGTAAAGTTTTATTTAACGATGAAGACATTTCAGCTTTACCTCCATATAAGAGACAATTAAATACTGTATTCCAAAAATATGCCCTATTTCCTCATATGAATGTATATGAAAATATAGCTTTTGGATTAAAAATTAAGAAAGTATCAAAAAATGAAATAGATAAAAAAGTTAGTGAAATGCTAAAGCTTGTTGCTCTTGAAGGTTTTGAGAAAAGATCTATAGATTCTCTAAGTGGTGGACAACAACAAAGAGTTGCTATTGCTAGAGCTTTAGTTAATGAACCTAAGGTATTACTACTTGATGAACCTCTTGGTGCTTTAGATTTAAAACTTAGAAAAGAAATGCAAAGTGAGCTTAAAAGAATTCAACAAAGACTTGGAATAACATTTATCTTTGTTACTCATGACCAAGAAGAAGCACTGACAATGTCAGATACTATTGTTGTTATGAATAAGGGAATAATTCAACAAATGGGCTCTCCAGAAGATATTTATAACGAACCTGCCAATGCTTTTGTTGCTGATTTTATTGGTGAAAGTAATATAGTTGATGGAATAATGCTTGAAGATTTAAAAGTTGAATTCTGTAATCATGTATTCACATGTGTTGATAAAGGATTTAATTCCAATGAAGTAGTGGACGTTGTAATAAGACCTGAAGATATAGAAATTATCTCACCTGAAAAAGGAATGATTACTGGTAAAGTAAATTCCGTTAAATTTAAAGGCGTTCATTATGAGATAGAAGTAATTGAAAATGAACATAAGTGGATTGTACATAATATAAAAAATGCAGAAATCGGAGCTATGGTGGGATTAAATATTTCTCCAGAGTCTATTCATATCATGAGAAAGGTAATGATGTAAAATGAAGAAGAATAATGGTTCAAGTACTCTTCCTGCTTCACCTTATATAGTATGGAGCACATTATTTATTGTAATTCCACTTATTATAATTGTTTTCTTCAGCTTCACACAAGAAACAGCTTCTGGCTATTCTTTTACTTTAGAAAACTTTAAAAGAGTATTAAATTCACAGTATGTTTCTGTATTTAGAAGAAGTCTAGTGTTAGCTTTTCAATCTACAGTGCTATGTCTTATACTTGGATACCCTGTAGCATATTTCATCTCAAAAATGAAATCTAATAGAAGAAATATATTAATCATGTTATTTATTGTTCCAATGTGGATGAATTTTCTACTTAGAACATATGCATGGCTTCCTATACTAGGAAAAAACGGTGTAATAAATAACTTTTTATCTGCCATTGGCTTAAATACTATAAATATACTTTATACTGATGCAGCTGTGCTTTTAGGAATGGTTTATAACTTTTTGCCTTTTATGATACTGCCTATATATACAGTGCTGATAAAAATGGATAACAGTCTTATTGATGCTGCTGCAGATTTAGGTGCAAATAAAAGACAAATATTTACTAGAATCATATTTCCATTAAGCATGCCTGGAGTTATTACAGGAATAACAATGGTATTTATGCCTGCTGTTTCTACATTTGTTATTTCAAGACTTCTTGGTGGTGGACAGTACATGCTGTTAGGGAACTTAATAGAAACCCAATTTACAACCATGGGAGATTGGAATTTTGGTTCAGCACTAGCTATCTTTATGATGATTATAATTTTAATTTCTATGGCTATAATGAATAAATTTGAAGGTACTGAAAGTATGGAAGGAGGAAAATAAATGTTAAATAAAATATCTAGTTTTATCAAAAAGTTTTATCTATTAATAATCTTTATATTTCTATATACTCCTATAGTAACATTAATGGTTTTCTCCTTCAACGACTCTAAATCTATGGGGCAATGGAAAGGTTTTACTTTAAGATGGTATCAGGAGCTTATGCAAAATGATAGAATTCTTCTTGCCCTTAAAACAACATTGATAATTGCCGTAATTGCTTCAGTTGTTGCTACTATCATTGGAACTTTTGCTGCTATAGGAATACATAAAATGAGGGGATTTAAAAAGAAAGCATTGCTTAATATCAATTACCTTCCTGTGTTAAATCCTGATATTGTTACTGGTATTTCACTTATGAGCTTATTTATATTTGTAACTCCTTATTTAAATATTGAATTTGGTTTTACTACTATGCTAATAGCTCATATTACTTTTAATATTCCTTATGTTGTATTATCAATACTACCAAAATTAAAGCAAATGCCAACTAACATAGAAGAAGCTGCTTTAGATTTAGGTGCAACTCCTTTGTATACTCTTAGAAAGATAGTACTTCCACAAATAAAGCCAGGAATTTTTGCTGGTATGCTTATGGCCTTTACAATGTCTATTGATGACTTTGTAATAAGCTTCTTCACCACAGGTCCTGGTGTTACTAACCTTTCTATTGAGATTTACTCAATGGCTAGAAAAGGAATAAATCCATCAATTAACGCATTATCTACATTAATGTTTATAATAGTGCTTATACTATTATTAATAGTAAATAGAAAAGATTTTAGTACGAAAGGTGTTGAAAAGTAAATGAAAATAAAAAAATCTATTGCTTGTGTTTCAGCTGTATTATTAGCATCTTCTGCTTTTGTAGGATGCTCTGGAAGCTCTGCTGGAGAAAATGGAACTATTAACGTATTTAACTGTGGTGATTATATTGATCCTTCATTAATTAACCAATTCGAAAAAGAAACAGGTATCAAAGTAAATTATGATACTTATGATACAAATGAAATAATGTATCAAAAAGTTAAAACTAATCCTGGAACATATGATATAGTTGTTCCTTCTGATTATATGATTGAAAAAATGATTGCAGAAGATATGGTAGAAAATATAGATTTTTCAAATATTCCTAACTATAAATATATTGGTGAAGATTATAAGAACCTTTCTTACGATCCTAATAATGAATATTCTGTACCATATATGTGGGGAACTATTGGTATAATTTATGATCCTTCAGTTGTTACTGAACCTGTAACAAGTTGGAATATTCTATGGGATAAACAATATAAAGATAATGTTTATATGTTCAATTCAATTAGAGATACAATGGCTATTGGTTTAATTAAAACTGGTTCATCTATCAACTCAACTGATGCATCAGAAATTGAAGCTGCTAAAAATGCTTTAATAGCACAAAGAGATGCAACTAATCCAGTATATGTTGTTGATGAAGTTAAAGATAACATGATAGCTGGAGAAAAAGCATTAGCTACAGTATGGTCTGGTGATGCAATTTATATCATGAATGAAAATCCTAATTTAAAATATGCTATCCCCGAAGAAGGTTCTAATAAATGGTTTGATGCTTTAGTAATACCAAAAGGTGCTCCAAATAAATCAGGTGCAGAAGCTTTCATAAACTTCCTATGTGATCCTGATAATGCATTAAAAAATGTTGAATATATTGAATACTCAACACCAAATACAGCTGCTTTTGAGATGTTAGATGAAGAAACAAAAAATAATCCTGCTGCTTACCCTTCTGAAGAAACTTTAGCAAGATGTACAATATTTACTAACTTAAATTCAGAAACATTAAAACTATATGAATCAGCATTTACTGATGTACTTTCAAATTAAGGAAATTTAAACTATGGTAAGATACTATATAATATGTGATGGTAGGGTACAAGGAGTTGGATTTAGATATTTCTGTCAGATGAACGCCGCTGAACTTAATTTAACTGGTTATGCCCATAATCTTAATAACGGCATGGTAGAAATTGAAGTTCAAGGCTCTGAAGAAAAAATAAATATATTTATTCATAACATAAAAAAAGGTAATTTCTTCATAAGAGTAAATAACTTAAGCCAGAAGAAAATAGATTTACATCCTTCTGAAAAAAAGTTTTCAATAAGATAACGAAAAAAGGACTGAAAAAAAGTCCTTTTTTCAATTATCAATCCTCCCTTTCCACTTTTGTATCATATAACATTAAATTGTAATTCTTAATTATATTAATAAGCTTATCAGCATATATAAGCTCTCCAGCTTCATTTTTAGCAGTACTATATCCTGCGCTTTGAAGGGCTAAAGCCTGACTTCGATAGTCTTTTGCAATAAATACACCATTAACGGTATATCTTTCATTTTCATATAAAAATAGTCCATGATCTTCTATCGATTCTGCTTTGCTATCATACTTCCTAAAACTAGCCTCAATTACATCCGAATAATTTTCATTTGTAGTCATAGTAGCTATATCCCCATTCCATCTACTATCAGCTTTAATGCCAAATAAATTATTATGTTCCATTGCTAACTGTGATTTTCCCCATCCAGACTCTAAAATAGCCTGTCCTATAGTTATAGATGGCAATATACCATACTTCTTATAATTGATATATGCCTGCTGCTCTATTGATTCAATAAACTCTATCTTATCATAATCGTAATATAATCCTTCATATAGTGAGCAGTACTTTATTTTTTCTAAATACTCATTTGCTTCAACAATCTGTTCTTCTTCAAGTCCTAAATCTTCTAATACACTTTGAAAATTCTTAATCTTATATAGTGCATCTACCTTTTCTAAGAATCGTTCTGCAATCATAGTCAAATCATCATCTTGAATTAAAGTAGAGTTTCCATCATACAATACCATGGCAATGGCCATAACCTCCTGCCAATTAACTTGAGCTCTTCCATAACTCACTGAATCAGCTATATTTATGTAATCCTCCATCTGTTCTGCTGTAAATATTTCCTTCTTTAAAATATCTATATTAAACATATTTATTACTATAGAAAACGTAAGTAAAAAAACACTTATAAACAATATTACAAATATCGTTACTGAAGTTGTTTTATTTTTTTCAACCTTATATTCTTCAATTCCATTATAAACACTCTTATTTTGCACTCTTTTCACCTCCCTCTTTAATTATATATATATTCTTTGAATTATTTATTACATTACTATTACAAAAAAATTAAACAAAAATAATAAAAGGTATTAACATACCATATCTACTCCTTAATTTGTTAATACCTTTTATACTTATATTTTTAAACTTTTTCTATCTTTAACTCTTCTTTGGCAAAAAATTCTTCAGTTTCGCTAATTACTACTTTTCTAAGAGCAATAAGTCCCACCAAATTAGGTAAAGCCATTAATCCATTAACTATATCTGCTATCACAAAAACCGTGTCCAACGATAAAAATGGCCCAACAGCAACAAATGATATAAATACTATCTTATATAATTTTATACTCTTTATACCTGCTAGATATTGAAGACACTTTTCACCATAATAATTCCAACCTATAATTGTAGTAAAGGCAAAAAATATAAGCCCTATATTTACAATAAACTTTCCAATACCTGCTATAGGAAATGCTGTTTCAAAAGCAGCTGTTGTCATAGCCACACCTTCAAGTCCACTATTAAATGCTCCTGTCAATACAAGTGCAAGACCAGTCATTGTACATATTAATATAGTATCAATAAATGTTCCTATCATTGAAATAAGTCCTTGTTTAACTGGTGATTTTGTTTTTGCAGCTGCAGCTGCTATAGGTGCACTTCCAAGACCTGCTTCATTAGAAAAGATACCTCTACCTATACCTCTTTGAATT
Source organism: Clostridium sp. 29_15 (assembly GCF_001916075.1). NCBI lineage: Bacteria > Bacillati > Bacillota > Clostridia > Eubacteriales > Clostridiaceae > Clostridium > Clostridium sp. 29_15. The sequence continues at coordinate 19,086 of NZ_MNRT01000039.1, read as the reverse complement.
ACTGTTTTAATAGTAATTCCAGCTGCACCTCCCAGTGCAGCCTGGGGATTGAATGCACTGCTCACTATCAACAGAATAGCCTCTGGTATCTCCTTAAAATAACATATAAGTATTAGTAAGGCTCCTATAATATAAAGTGAAGCCATAAATGGTACTATTTTTTCTGCTACTTTAGATATTCTTTGAATTCCTCCCAATGTAACAGCAGCAACTAATACTGTAATTACAGTTGCTGTAATCTGGGGAGGAATATTAAAACCTTTAGTAACTGCATCTGATATAGATTTTACCTGCCCAAATGTTCCTATTCCTAAAAGAGCTACTGCTAATCCAAAGAAAGCAAATAATTTTGCTAAAAGCTTATTGCCTGTTCCCTTCTCTATATAATACATAGGGCCTCCACACATCTGACCATTTTCATCACATTCTCTATACTTTATAGCTAAAAATCCTTCTGCATATTTTGTGGCCATTCCTACAAAAGCTGCAAGCCACATCCAAAGTATTGCTCCTGGTCCTCCTGTTCCCACAGCCGTTGCAACCCCTACAATATTTCCTGTTCCTATGGTTGCTGATAAAGCTGTACATAGAGCAGCAAAGCTAGATATATCACCATCTCCTTTAACTTGGTCTTCATCCTTAGAAAATAAATACTTAAAAGCAAGTGGAAGCTTGGTTATCTGTAAAAAGCCTAACTTTACTGTAAAATATATTCCTGTTCCTACTAAGAGAATTAATAGTGGTGGTCCCCATACTAAATTGTTCATTAAATTTAAAATATTTTTTACTATCTCTAAAAATTTCATAAAAAAACCTCCTATTATTTTAGGAGGAGATTAATAAAAATATTATATATAATTATATTTAAACTTTTAAAATATTTAAGAAATTAAATATAATATTTTTATTTAATCCCCTGTCCTTTTACCTGAGAGTTTCAACATTTCTGTCTTGCTCCTTCGGTGCTCAAAAATTTTGAGTCTCTCCAAGGGCTCGTCCAATAGCGGTCCTACAAACCTGAAAGATTTACTTCTTCGGTGGATTATTAAATCGCTCTCCCACTACCTTCAACCGAACATATTATTTTGTTAGATTAATTATATACTTTATGATAAATTTTTTCAATATTTATCTATATAATCTGTTTATAGCACTGATCATAGCCTTAATAGAAGCCTTAGTAATATTACTATCTACACCTACACCAAAAGTTTTTATAAAGCTATCCCGTCTCTCCATATACACATAGGAAGCCGCTTCCGCTTCTGAACCCATGCTTAAGGCATGTTCTTTATAATCTAATATTTTAACATTAATCAATTTGCTTTTTGATAATCCATTTAAAAGAGAATCAATAGGTCCATTTCCAATTCCCTCAATGATATGTTTTTCATTTTTAAAAGTTATTTCTGCCTTTACTTTTGTATTTACCTTTTCATTTACCTCTACTATATCTTCAATATTAAGGTTATTAAGCTTCATGGGCTCTTTTATATCTAAGTATTGTTCTCTAAAAGCATTCATTATTTCATTCGGTTGTACTTCACCTTTTAACTCTGAAATTTTCTGAACTACTTCTGCAAACTCTTGTTGCATTGATTTTGGAAGCTTATACCCAAAACAATGATCCATAATAAAGGCTACTCCTCCTTTTCCTGATTGGCTATTTATTCTTACTAAAGGCTCATATTCTCTTCCTAAATCAGTTGGATCTACAGGTAAATACGGTACTTGCCATATGTTCTTATGCCTTTCATTATATTTTTTTATTCCCTTATTTATTGCATCTTGATGTGAACCTGAAAATGCTGTAAAGACTAAGTTTCCTGCATATGGATGCCTTACATGCACTGGAATCTTTACACACCTTTCATATATTTCAATTATTTCATTGATGTTTTCAATATTAAGCTCCGGATTTACTCCATGAGAAAACATATTATAAGCAACTGTCAGTACGTCTACATTACCAGTCCTTTCACCATTACCAAATAAAGTTCCTTCAACTCTATCAGCACCAGCTAAAAGTGCCATTTCAGCATCAGCTACCCCTGTTCCTCTATCATTATGTGGATGTACACTTATAATAACATTTTCTCTAGATTTTATACCCCTGCACATATATTCAATTTGGTCTGCAAATATATTTGGTGTATCCATCTGCACTGTTGATGGCAAGTTTATTATGACCTTATTATTCTTATCTGCTCCCCAAGTTTTTACCACTGCATTACATACTTCAAGAGCATAATCCATTTCTGTCCCTGTAAAACTTTCTGGAGAGTACTCTAAATATATTTTCCCTGGAAATGATTTTACATATTCCTTTACAAGTTTTGTTCCCTCTATAGCTATTTCTTTTACTTCACTTTTACTCATATTGAAAACAACATCTCTTTGCAGTATTGAAGTAGAATTATAAATATGAACTATAGCCTGATTTACTCCTTTTAAAGCTTCAAAAGTCTTTTCTATTAAATGCGGCCTAGCCTGAGTAAGAACCTGCACAAGCACATCATCTGGAATTATATCCTCTTCAATTAACCTTCTTAAAAAGTCATATTCTATTTTTGATGCAGAAGGAAACCCTACTTCAATTTCCTTAAACCCAAGCTTTACTAAGAGCTTAAAAAACTCTACCTTTTCATCTACAGTCATTGGATTTATTAATGCTTGATTTCCATCTCGTAAATCCACACTACACCATATAGGCGCTTTATTAATTGTATTATTTGGCCATTTTCTATCCTTCAATTCTATAGTTTCAAATCTTTTGTATTTTTTATAATTTAACATTTAATAGCCCCCTTAAAAATGTTTATATAAAAAATCTTCACCCTTCTAATACTCTCAATCATTACTTTTAAGTATTCTTTTTTATTATATTATCTAATTAATACTTTTTTGTCAATATTTTACTTTCAGTTTTCTACTCTATTTCTCTCTTCCCCATTATAGAAAGCTTCTATATTACTTATTACCTCATCAAATAATCTTCCTCTAGCTTCTACACTTGCCCATGCAATATGAGGTGATAAAATAAGTTTTTCTTTATCTTCAACTTTTAATATTGGACTATCTTCTTTTATTGGCTCAATTTCAAATACATCTAGAGCAGCACCTTTTATTTTTCCTTCATTTAAGGCTTTAGCAAGATCTTCTTCACATACTATAGGTCCTCTACCCATATTTATTAAAATAGAGCTTTTCTTCATTTGACATAATGCATCATAATTTATTAATCTATCAGTCTTTTCATTTAATGGTGCATGAATAGATATTATATCGCTTTCTTTTAATAATTCCTCAAATGAAACTCTTTCAAAGTCCTTAGATGAATTTTTTCCTGATGTAGAGTAATAAATAACTTTTGCACCAAAGGCTTCTGCTATATTAGCCACTCTTGTTCCTATATTTCCCAAACCTATTATTCCCCATGTCTTTCCTTCTATTTCATTAAAAGGTTTATTTAAACATGTAAATAATCCACACTTAGAATATTCACCACTCTTTACAAAATTATCATAATAAAGTACTTCATCCATTAAAGCTAAAGCTGTGGCAAAGGTATGTTGAACTACAGTACTAGTAGAATAACCTGCAACATTTGTTACAGCTATGTTTCTTTCCTTAGCATATTCTATGTCTATATTATTAAAACCAGTAGCAACTTCACAAATTAACTCTAAATTTTCTGCTGCTGATAAATTTCCTTTATCAAGCACAACCTTATTAGTAAATACTATATGAGCATCCTTAATCCTTGTTCTTACTTCTTCATAAGAAGTTGTATCATAATAAGTAAAATTCCCATACTTCTTTAATTTATCATAAGATACATCGCCTAAGCTTTTTCCATCTAATATAACAATATTCTTCTTCATTTTCTTCTCCTTTACATTAAATTTAAATACTTCATCAATACTTAATCATTATATCACTATATCTATTATTTCTCATGCTTTTTTAAAGATGATAATACTTTTATAATTGTATCTATATCTTCATCACTAAGCTCTTCATAATTATCTAGCTTTTCTTTAATATCTTCAATAATATGACTTTTGTAATTATCTGAACTCTTACTTCTTCCGGAATTCACTATATATAATGTTATTGTAGTAGTAATTACTCCAATAACCCCAATTCCAATTATCATAAGTATAACAGCAAAAATTCTACCTAACTGTGTTTTTAAAAGTACATCTCCATAACCAACAGTAGTAAAGGTAACAAAACTCCACCAAAGAGCATCTTCAAGACTTATACCTTCTATAGTAGAAATAATTACTGCACCAATAACAATTATTATTACTGATATAACCAGCAAAAAATTAAATTTATTTTTTCTTATTTCATCTCTTACCTTAACTTTAAATTTAATGATATTTACTATAACCATAAAAACTTTACATAGTCTAATTACCATATATGCAGGAATAATTTCAGTAATCTTCACTACTTTAAAACATTTCAAATATATTCTTATGGAGATAATTGATAAAAGATCAATTATATTTTCCTTAAAAAACTCCTTCTTATTCTTACTTAATACTAATCTGCCAATATAATCACCAATGAATATAAGCCTAATAATATTTTCTATATAATAAAATGATAGACGTACTTCTTTAGGAATACTTACAAATATATCTATAACTATTATTAAGCTTAACATTAATGCCAATAAACCTATAAAATAATCATATACGCTCTTTTTATTCATATGCCTCTTCTCACTTTTTAAAAGATAATATATTAATTTATATGTAATCTACATAATTAAAATTCTCTATTGTAATTTACTTTATATTCTAACACTTCTCTAAACTCTGACTAACTGATTTCACTAATTAATTTAGCTAATTTATGATTTTTTATAATATTTTTAACTAATAAATCTTTTTTGGATTAATTATTCTTTATTAGTTATATGTTTTCACTATCAACAAGCATTAAAATATACTATTGATTTCTTTGTGTTTCATATACTAAAAATATCTTTATTACCTAAATATAAAAATTAAAAGTAGGTAAATTTGTTTTATGTAGATATATTGAATAAAAGAATTAGATACTAATTTAAAAACATGATTAAAAATGCAGAAGAGTGACTTTAACTATATAATTTACATTCCTTATAGTTAATCTAAAACAACCTACTTTATTTACATCCTCTTCCTCTGTAGCCTATTTACATTCCTTATAGTTAATCTAAAACAAACAGTAGAACTTCCATATACATTTGCTCTATTTGGATTTACATTCCTTATAGTTAATCTAAAACTATACGAGATTTTTTCATTGTAACTATACCTAACGCAATTTACATTCCTTATAGTTAATCTAAAACAAGATGGATTGTTAACTACTACAAAATGCAAACGAGGATTTACATTCCTTATAGTTAATCTAAAACATATTAGATGATGAAGAAATAGAGTTAAACAGGGATAATTTACATTCCTTATAGTTAATCTAAAACAAGTATGACAGATGCAATAGAAACTGCTATATTTCAATTTACATTCCTTATAGTTAATCTAAAACTGAAGAAACGATAACCCAATTAATTAATAAAGAAACTATTTACATTCCTTATAGTTAATCTAAAACAGATATAATGCAATTAGCTATGATAAAGAATATAGAATTTACATTCCTTATAGTTAATCTAAAACCAGATATAGATAATGGAATTGTATATGATATAGAAACATTTACATTCCTTATAGTTAATCTAAAACTAGCGATAAAGTAGTCGCTGACATAGTTATTACTAGATTTACATTCCTTATAGTTAATCTAAAACGCAATGGATTTGTCATTGAATCTTCCAGCTTTTTGTGATTTACATTCCTTATAGTTAATCTAAAACTTACAGGGTAAGATTAAAGTTGAACCTGTGAAGGAAAATTTACATTCCTTATAGTTAATCTAAAACTTGTTAATTTCTAGTGTTAAAGTTGAATTAAAAAAGATTTACATTCCTTATAGTTAATCTAAAACTTATATCTACGCCTAATTTTACGGCTACTCCTAATATATTTACATTCCTTATAGTTAATCTAAAACTTAGAAGCAACTGCCGGCTCTAAACTTGCGACTTTACATTTACATTCCTTATAGTTAATCTAAAACAGTAGCAGAATTAGTAGAAAAGAAAAACAGAGATTAATTTACATTCCTTATAGTTAATCTAAAACGAGAACAAATATGTTACAATCTAATTGCGATTCAGGATTTACATTCCTTATAGTTAATCTAAAACGCAAGTTGCTATAGATACTATAAACACTTTTTTAAGATTTACATTCCTTATAGTTAATCTAAAACATCTAACTGCTTTAGTTGATGTAACCTCCGATATCAATTTACATTCCTTATAGTTAATCTAAAACTTCTTCGTAATCTTCAAAAAGTTCAGCAGCACAATGATTTACATTCCTTATAGTTAATCTAAAACCTTCAAATTCAACAACATATAAATTTTCTTTTACCCAATTTACATTCCTTATAGTTAATCTAAAGCAAATTCTGGAGTAGATATAATACTATCTTTAGTTAAATTTACATTCCTTATAGTTAATCTAAAACTTTGTAGTATTGGCATTGATATTATTTTTCCCTTTATTTACATTCCTTATAGTTAATCTAAAACTTAAGTAAAGATTATTCAGCTCAAGAATTGATTTCTTATTTACATTCCTTATAGTTAATCTAAAACGCAATGAGAGTTCATAAAATGAGTTATAAAAATTGTAATTTACATTCCTTATAGTTAATCTAAAACCCTAATGAATTTCAATTTGAAGAGGTAGCTACATATAATTTACATTCCTTATAGTTAATCTAAAACGAGAATAGAAATTCGTAATGACAGCGCAGTTCTAGAATTTACATTCCTTATAGTTAATCTAAAACGGTTGAAATCAAAGCTGGTGACAAACTTGAAGTATAATTTACATTCCTTATAGTTAATCTAAAACCCATGATACAAATTATTTTATCAACATAAGTTCTAGCATTTACATTCCTTATAGTTAATCTAAAACCAAATTTAAAACTTCCCTAACTTCTTTAATCATCATATTTACATTCCTTATAGTTAATCTAAAACATCTTCAATTTGATTTAAAAAATCTACTATATCTTGATTTACATTCCTTATAGTTAATCTAAAACCCAGATATTACTGATTTAAGACAAAATAGTTCTTATTGATTTACATTCCTTATAGTTAATCTAAAACGTAAGACTACAGAACTTGCAGCAGATGAAATATTTAATTTACATTCCTTATAGTTAATCTAAAACTAGCAATAGTTTCAACACTCAAAGTATAATTTTTCCTATTTACATTCCTTATAGTTAATCTAAAACGATAATCTTTTTGACTAAGAAATTCTTTCTTGAGAATATTTACATTCCTTATAGTTAATCTAAAACGTTATAAAGTTACTTGTATATCTTGTTTTTTCCTCTAATTTACATTCCTTATAGTTAATCTAAAACTGGCAATAGTTTCAATACTAAGCGTATAATTTTTTCTATTTACATTCCTTATAGTTAATCTAAAACCAATTATATGTAAAGCTAGTAAGTGCATCGAATTCTATTTACATTCCTTATAGTTAATCTAAAACTGCCTTTTTCGTCATGTGATAGGTTTTACCTTGACCATTTACATTCCTTATAGTTAATCTAAAACGATGCTCATAATATTAGCCTGTTCCATTTCATCTTTATTTACATTCCTTATAGTTAATCTAAAACTTTGAAGTATCAACAGTTGGTGCTTCAACATTCATATTTACATTCCTTATAGTTAATCTAAAACGCAAACAATAATAATATGCCTTTTTCGTCATGTGATATTTACATTCCTTATAGTTAATCTAAAACATAATGTAACAACTAATTTATATTTATTTATTCGCTATTTACATTCCTTATAGTTAATCTAAAACCTACTTTGAGATTCAAGAGCAAAAACAATATAAGCAAATTTACATTCCTTATAGTTAATCTAAAACAAGTAACGATAAATATTTGTTTTTCGAATGTAACGGATTTACATTCCTTATAGTTAATCTAAAACTATACACTTTACAATTTCATAAAGATTTATATTTAGAATTTACATTCCTTATAGTTAATCTAAAACTTTACAAGAAGTAAGAATTTTGATGAAAGCTATAATTATTTACATTCCTTATAGTTAATCTAAAACTTTGACCACAGTAATTTTACTTTTTCTTTGTATAAAGAATTTACATTCCTTATAGTTAATCTAAAACTTCGCATAGCGAAATAAATTTGTCAATTAAATCTGTATTTACATTCCTTATAGTTAATCTAAAACTCTGCTTAAAAAGTCAAGTTCTTCAGCAAATACCTCATTTACATTCCTTATAGTTAATCTAAAACAAGTGCTGATGTAAAGAAACTTCCCCTTGTCCTTTCATTTACATTCCTTATAGTTAATCTAAAACCCCCTAAATACTTTAATAGTTTTTCTAGATAAATAGCTACTTAAGCCAATTTATTTTTATTATATATTACTTTAATTTGCAGTACATCGTCAATAATATATTTATATATTTTTAAAAATACCATGTTAACATAGATATAGTGCCGCTTAAGAGCTCATATTCTAGAAATTGATTTACTGCATTAATAAATTTATATAAATAAATCATCATAATTTTTTTCAAATCCGACTATATCTTTATTTATATTATTACTATTTTTGACTCTATAAATATACAAAGAATCCTCTTCTTTATTTAATATCTTATTTAGTTCTGCTAAACACTTCTTTAACTTAGCTTCTGTAATTTCTCCTTCAAACACAGAATTCTGAGTCCATATTAAATACATCTTTAACTTTTTTCTTATTTTATTTACTCTCTTTTCACCTACATCATAAGTTATTATTACGAACATTTTACCACCACACCTTTATTGCTTTATATTCTTCTTCCCCAATAATTGCTTTAATTAACTTATAACATTCAAGCTTTATTAAATACCTATATGATACTTTTCTATTTAATGTCCTATGCTTTATAGTAGTATTTAATTTATTTTCATACTCTCTTATAAATTTCTTTTTACCATTGTCATTTAAGTAACATAGACCTTCCTCAATGATAAAATCTTTTTTAGTAATCATATTTTTATTTATCAATGTAAAAATAACCGTATCTATAATTAAAGGTTTAAATATTTCTGCAATATCTAAAGATAAAGAAAATCTTTTTGTAGAAGGTTCATGTAAATAACTTATTGTAGGATCTAGCTGTGTTTTATAAATTTCTCCTAATACGGTTGTATACATCATCGAATTACCAAATGATATAAGAGCATTTATTGGGTCTATTGGTGGCCTCTTTTGTCTACTTTTAAAAGTAAAATCTTCTTTTAGAAAATAATTAAAAGCTTCATAATATTTTTTACGTCCTCTTCCTTCTGCCCCCATAAGCTCACTTATACATTTTGAATTATTCATATTTTTTCTTTCCTCTAATATTTTATCAATAATATCTTTAGGTACATTTTTATGTCTTCTTATATTCCTCAACATATTATGGAATGCAGAATCAATAAAAGATTTTGCTATCTGTAATCTAATTTCATCATTTAAATATGCTTTAGCTTGATTTACTACAACTACTCCTGATAGATTTTTCTTCTTAGAATAATAAGTACCACTATAAAACCCATAATAATTATAAATACTTATTAAAATACTATATTTAGAAATATAATTTAAAAATTTAGTATTAAAATCAACCTCTCCAAATAAATGCAATCTTTCTATATCCTCAATTGGAATACCTTTTTTATTATCATCAGTGTCTATAAAATAAATAGTATTATCCTTCCTTCTAATTCTTCCATTAGAAAAAATATAATAATCTCTTCCCATCAGTCTATCTCCTTTACATAACAAAATTCATAGTATGAGCATTTATTACAAATACTATATTTTTCTATCTTTGGTGGGAGCTTTAATCTTAATATTTTATTTATATCTACTAATGTAGTTTCTATTTCTTTTTCATATTCCTCAGTTAAATTTACATGCTCTACCTTCTTTTCCTTTACATAATTTAAAGTACCTGTTTTATTAATTCCAAGTTGCTTTAAATAATACAAATAATATAAAAGCTGCATCCTATCTGATGATTGCATCTTACTGGTCAATTTTACTTCTCTTACACTGTCTTTTTCTAATATATCTATTTTTATAATTCCATCAATTAATTTTTCTTTATTCACTTCCTTAATTTTATAAGAGTCCTCATGAGTAATTCTTCCTTGTTGTACCCTGTCATTATCACTTTCCATACATATTCCCTTAGAAAATAACCACAACTTTCTTTTGCATATATAGTAGTAATTAAATTTAGTTCCTTGAACCTTAAAATCATCAAAATTAAATTCCATATACCCTCCTTATACTAAATAAAATCCATAATTGAATCATATCATCAATTATGTACATATTTAGTATCTAATTTATTTATTATACAAACTGATCTTCTGAAAAACCTTTTTCTCTTTTATAAGGAGTATATCCCCCACTAAAAGAATAATCCCCTTTTACTATATAAATAGTTTCATAACTATTTACCTCTATACTCTCCACTATACCGCCTTCTCTTTTTACTCTATCAAATATACCTTCTGAAACTGTTAATGTTTTTTTCATAAACTCTTCCTTAAGTTGAACTCTCTCTGAAAAATCATTAGCTACCTTAATTCTATTTATAACTTCATTAATCTTATCTTTATTAATTTCATATATACATAAAGGAATTATAGCTTTTGATACTATATCCCTTAACCTCTCTTCGTTTTTCTTTAAATCATATGGAATAATTCCTTCATAATCATCTATTATCTTTTTTATTTTCTTAAAATAGTTTGAGTTCTCTAAATGTTCCACAGAATAAACTTCTTCTACTAACTTCATTTTTTCCAACTCATTTAATTTCATATTATTATATTTTAATATAGCATCTCTTGACTTTTTAAATATATCAATATCTATAATTGAATCATACTTAGACACATCATCTCTAATTCCTGAAGGTAAAGTACTATTCCCTACAAATACGTGTATATTAACTTTATCTTCTAATAAACTTCTATTTCTAAAAACTCTTCCCATTCTTTGTAAAAGGCCACTTATATCTGAAAGTTCTGTATATAATACATCAAAATCAATATCTAAACTGGCTTCTACAACTTGTGTTGTTATCCAAATTCCTGAAAAATGATTTTTTAATTGTCCATCCCTAAATATAAACTTCTCTTTTATATATCTGTCCTCTTTAATAAATCTACTATGGAACATATAAACTTTATCTTTAAATTTATTATCATTTATCAATTCATTATAAAGTTCTTGAGCTCTATTTACTGTATTTACAATTACTAAAACTTTTTGTCCTTTATACGCATTTTTTATCTTCTCTGCAGCTATATTTTCCTCAAATACTCGAACTTTATGTCTTAGCATTACTTTATTATTTTCCATTTTCAAAAATGGTTTGCTACACTTCTTATAATCATCATTACTTTTAATTCCTACATACTCCATAAAATATTCAAATATAGGAGGAAAAGTAGCTGTTACTATTGCAAACTTTCCTCCCATCTTTACAATATCTCTCAATGCTATAATTAAATATCCAATCATCTCTGGAGAATACATTTGTATTTCATCTATTACAATTTTTGAATAACTTAAAGTAGCTAACTTTAACTCAAACCCTTCATATTTAAAAATAAAATCAATTAGCTGATCTAAAGTACATATTGTTAATGGATATGATAATTGCTTTGTTGCATCTAAGCAATTTCTTTCGATGATCCCTCCAGCTTCTCTTTTCATATATTCAGCAGCACTATCAGAATGAAGTAGAGCTGTTTTTTCTTTCCCATAGCTAATTTTTGATACTACTCTATCATATATAGAATTTATTGATACTCTAAGTGGCAATGTAAAAAATCCCTTATTATCGCCAATCCATAATAATGAACCTTCTGTCTTTCCTATACCAGTCGATGCAACTATAACTAAATTTTCATCTTTATTTTTCTCCATATACTCTTGTAAATCATTTAATTTATATGGTTCAATTGACTTCTTAGTTAAATCTGTTAATCTACCTGGTTCTATTTCTACCTTTACATTACTACTTGCAGCAAAATCAATTTTATTTAATAAACCTTTTATCATAATAAATTTACTAGCAATTTCATATTGTTCAATGTTTAAAATGCTGTTTTCTATAAGTATTCTCTCTCTTATTATCCTCATAAAATCAGTACTTATTTCAATATTATTATCAATAAGCTTATCATACTTAAACTCATCTATATATTGGCTTAAATCTTCCCTTATTACCATTAACAACTCTGTTTTCCTATTACCTTCAAGCTTTTCTCTGTTGTGATGATAAAATATACTTTCATATAAAATTCTAATTTCTTCATCTGTAAAGTTATTATTTATAAACTCTCGTGGAATAAAAGCATTACTTAAATATCCATGAGGTATTTCTTCTACTTTCATTAATTTATCTTCTAGTAATTTTATCTGCTCTAATTTATTACTAGCTTCATATTGCCTATTTATATTTGATATTATCTTATTTTGAAATTTAGTATTCATTTTTCCAACATCGTGGTAAATACAAGCTATCCTTAATAATTCCCAATTAATATTTTTTAAATTTGGATATATAGATTTTAACAAATAAAATTCATCTAATAATTTATCAGTATGTTCCATAATAGTTTCTTTTGGATTACTTTTAGCTAAAAATAAATTTTTATTACTCATTATACCTCCCTCTAAAAAAGCAGTTATACAATAATATAACTGCTTCAAACTAAATAAGAAATACTATTTTCTTATCATTGTCTCTATGTACTTCTGTAAAATCAATGGTATTTTTACCACCAACACAATATGCTACCCTACTTTTTTCCCATCTTCTAAATTCCACACCTTTTCTTACTGTTTCCTTCTTATAAACCTTGTTAAGAGTATATATTGTAGCATTAGTATCAACCTCATTATTTACAACCTTATCTATTGGTATATAATAGTTAATATTTTCATCTAAAACTTCAAATTCTATACTTTCTTCATTTAGCTCTACAATTTTAACTTCATTTATCTGCACTATATCTTCACGCCTACCTAACGATAGATATTCTGTTGGATATTTAAAAGCATTATATATTTCATCAATTTTATTTTGATTTGTAGGACATATATGAATTATAAGATTAACATCAACTAATAATTCTGCTGTTGAAATTCCTCTTACAGCTCCATAAGTTTTATTATCCTTACTTTCAAATTTAAGTTGATGCCTATCTTCTCTATAATCTAAACCTGCAAATTCATATCTAGTATATAAATCATATACTATTGAATTAAAGTTACCTTGAATTGAAACATCCATAGGTTCATATTCACTATATCCACATGCAAAATGAACCATTCCTATAACTGTTGATGGAGGTGGTAATGGATAACTTTCTTTTAATTGAAAACTTGTAGGCTTTTTATAATTAACTAGATTTTGATATAAGCATAAACGTACTGCCTTTTTAGCACTCATATATAACACCTACTCTTTATAATAAGCGTCTACTTCGCCTTTAATCTTATCAAATAATTCAGACATATCAATTGCATTTAATTCATTGATAAGTTCATCATTATTTCTAAATATACCATTAATTAAACCAACATTTGTATTATCAGAAATTTCTTTGTCTAAATTTAATACACTTTTTATTGCTTCAATATTAATCATATTATTATAACATTTCACTCTATTTTCAAAGAAAGGATTCTTTATAGAATATACTCCTCCTATTGCAAATATTGGAGAAAGATTTTCCCTTCTTCCTTTTATATCTCTATATAAGAACTTAACTGCATCTAAAAGCTTTTTAACTCTTTCTGCCTTTTCACTATTTTCTATTTCAATTTTATCATTTTTATCAATACCAACTTTATCTAAATCTATAGTTATTGTATATGAGTAGTAAGATTTATGTATTTCACTTTGAGATATATTTGATCCATTTTTTTTCTTACTAACATCTTCATTATATCTATCTAACAAATTTTTATTAGTTAAAAAATCTAAGTCAGCATTAAATGTTTCAAGTGCAATTGCATTTGACAATCTTGTAACAGCTGGTCTTGTCCTTGTCGGTTTAATTGTTTTCATATATCCAAATAAATCAATCTCAGGATAGTCCTTAATTGTTGCATCTGGAGCAAATTGTATAACATCTTTATATAAATCTAATGGTGTATTATCACACCCCATTTGATTTATTATATTATATCTTAATGCTTGTCTTGATATATACGTATATGCTCTTCCACTGTCTCTTGATAGCTTTTTTAAAGAAGTTACATTACCTATACCTTCACCATAATTTGCACTTTCTGCTTCAAAAACAAAAGTCATTGTTAAGCCCTTTATACTATTCATTACCTTCATCTCCTTTTTTAGAGTCTTTATTTATTTCACCTTGTAATCCTAAAATAAATGCATATCCTATATTTTGTAATCTATCACTATCACTAAGAGCTAAGGAAAATCCCTTTGGAATACTTTTCCCTAAATACATATAAGAATTAATTGTTGTATCCATAAACTTGCTTGAATCTTTAATTTTAATTGAATTTAGTAATCTATAAATAATACCCACTAATTTTGCTTCTGCATTTTTTTCATAATAGCTTTTTCTTAATTCATAACCATAGTTTTCGAACTTATTTATATCATCAATCCTCATTGCCTTTCCTCCTAATAAGAAATTATTGATTATAATAATATTTCTAATTGCTTTAATATTATTAAACTTACCATCTAAATATATAAATAGAAGTTTATTTATTAAATCAAATAGATTTTTACCTTCATATATTCGGTTTATTACCTCATTATATAAATTTATAGAATACTTTTCTGTTATCTTTACTTTTATTTTTATTAGATACTCTAAATTTTTCTTATTGCGATATATCACCTTCATAATATTAGGTGATAATATACTAAAACTATACGGTCTTAATGAATTGTTCCCATCTATCTTAACAACTTGTATATTCTCAAATTCATTCTCAATATTTTTGGTATACATATGATCCATTGAATCTATTACATTATAGTAGGATAAATTCTCCAACTGGGAAAAGGTTATCTCCTCATTCATTTTTGTAATATTTGCCTGACATAAAACATTAATATTATGATTAAAATTTATAAAAATACCTTTATTATTTATCGTTTTAAATCCTATGGGCAAACATGAATATAATAAATTACATACTGGACAAATATAAGCATCTCCATTCATATTCCAGAAATGAGAAGACTTTCTCCTCATATCAACCCCAGTTTTAACTAGCCATGTTAAATCAAAAGCATTTGGTTTATTTAATGTCTTTATCTTTTTATCACAAGTAAAGCAATTATTCTTATAAAGCTCTGTATCACTATTAATATAATTAATTGTAGAGTCTATAAAATCATTTTTATATAATTTGTACATATCTTTATTACTATTGTTGCTTAATAAGATACTTATGTTATTCCAAAACGGTTGAATATAATCATACATAACATTTTTAGCTAATATTACTCTTTTTACATCTTTTCTATTAAACCAATTAATTATATCTACCATTAAATTTAATTGAATTAATACACTGTCTTTAAAGTCTTCAGGATTATCTTTCTTCTTACAATTAATCTTTTTTAATTCACTCTCTTTACCTTCTATCCAAGCTCCATCCTCAAGTAAAAGATAGGCACTTTTATAACTAGAAGATTTAATTATCTTTTTAACATCATCGATTATCTTATTAAATTTCTTTATATTTTCAAAAGTAATCGCTTGCTTGTTTATACCTTCTATTGCATCTATATATCCAACCAATTTATTCCAAGATACTCTTTTGCCATATTCCTCAAATATAGTTTCAAAATAAGCTTCTTCAAATCCATCTAACATTGCTGAATCAAATTGAATATAATTACTTGCAATTTCAATATTTTCATTACTTTTTCTTTTGTTTTTTAATACTTTTATAATCCCTACTATTGATGCATTCTTTAACCAATCTCCACTCTCAATTTTTATCAAAGCCAAAATACCACCTCCTTATATTAAATCTATTAAACCAAATCCTTCACTTCTTCTAAAACCTAAGCCTGCTTCTAGTAAAATTTGAAGGTCGTGAATATTTCCTTGTAAATTAAAAACTCCCTTATATGCATCAATAAATATAAATTTCTTTCCAGTCACTTCTTGGAAACCTGCAATTTCCTCTTTAATTACAACCTTTTTCATATCTATAGGTGAAAACTTAATTCTTTCAGTTAATCCCATTCCCCTAAATGTCTTTAAATATATATCAGATATATAATTAAGTGTTTCTTCAAAACTATCATCATAAATATCTATAGCTTTTCCTTCTTTATCCTTTATAAAAATAGGAGATAATGTTTTACAAACTATGCTATTCGTAGTTACCTTATTTTCCTTAAGTAAAGTAACCTTAACAACTTCTAATTTATAATCTTTATAAGTAAAACTCTTATTTCCTAAAAGTCCGTTATAAATTGCAATTCCAACATTATAATTACTAGTACTAATTGTTACTATAATTTTTCCATTAACATCTATATAGCTCTGAGAAACTTTAAAATCATTAAGATATATAGAAAAGGTAAAATCTTTTATCTTCTTATTTTTCTTATCTTCATATTTATAAATACTATTAAATAATTCTGTATCCCCATCTGAAATAGCTCTCTTAATTAAGCTACAAATCATAAATCTATTGCCAATAGGAATTTTTTTATCTAAAGCATTTAATTCTATTTTAAACCTCATAACTTACCTCCTATTATTAACTTTAAATTAAATATAATTTATATCCCTCCCAAAAACGGTCATGGATTTTCAAACTTTTAATTTTTTTATCATTTTTTCTAATTCTTCTTTCAATTCTTCTTTTAATGATTGAGGCTCCAAAACTTCTACATGACTTTGCATAGATAATATCCAAGAAACTATTTCTGGTCCACCTTTCATAGTTGCTTCAAATAATATTCTTCCATCTTCAAATTCAGTTATTACTTGATTATCTACCCATATTCTCTCACTAATTGTATTAGCCATAGGTGGATAAACTATTAGCTTAATATTATAACTTTTTTCAAAGAAAATTCCTAAACTATTTTCTTTAGCATCTTTTAAATAAACATCAACATTAAAATCACTTACAAATTTAAAGCTTGTTTTAATCATATCCTTTATTCTTGTAAGCTTAAAATATCTTATATCATTCTTAGTTAAACATTTAGCTATTAAGTAATATTCACCTTTATATATAAATAGTTTAAATGGTTGAACTTTTCTTCTAGTTATTATTCCTCTGTTAGATTTATATGAGATAATTATTTCATTTTTATCCAAAATTGCTTCATAAATTTCCCCTTCAAATTTACTAATATTAAAGTCATCTCTAATTCTTGAATATGGTATTATCTCTGCACTAAAATCTTTTTTACTATTTAATATTGAATAATTCATCTTATCTAAAGCTTTTTCTATTTCTTTATTATTAATATATTGAAGCGATTTACTATATTATTTTAATAATTCAATTTCTTTATCAGATAATAACTCCTTAAATGGAAAGTAGCTATCTACTAATTTATAACCACCTAAAGGTCCAGGAATAGTTTCAATAGTAAACATTGAATCTAATTCTTTCTTATATCTAGCAATTTGCTTTTCACTAACCCCTAAATATTCAGCTAGCTCTTGCCTTTTTATTACTCCCCCATTTCTTAATTTAAATAACATTTTTAATGTATTTTCTAATGCTCCCATATTGATCCCCATTTTTTTAATTTTCTATAGTCAAATTTTAAAATATATATTCTTATAAACTTGTATAACTTTGTATAATATTGTATTTTTATGTTACTTTATTTTTAAATTAACCGTCAATATTATATTTATATAATTTTAAAAAACCTTTAACACATTTGCAGTGGAATTAAAATAATATTCTTTGTATGGTGTAAATTCATTACTTAAAATAATAAAGCATAGATAATATAAAACTTATCTATACCTTAATTTACATTCCTTATAGTTAATCTAAAACAATAGAAAAATCAGCAGGATGTGGACAAGATAAATAATTTACATTCCTTATAGTTAATCTAAAACCTACACAAATTCAAACTAAAGTATGGGCTATTACAAAATTTACATTCCTTATAGTTAATCTAAAACATACTCTATAGGCTGTCAAGAAAATATCACAGAAGATGAATTTACATTCCTTGTAGTTAATCTAAAACTTTAGTTACAGATGCCTGTAGTGCTTTATTATTGGAATTTACATTCCTTATAGTTAATCTAAAACCCAATTAATAATCCTGGTAGTTTGAAGATTATTTTTAATTTACATTCCTTATAGTTAATCTAAAACATAGTGGTAGTGTACCATAAAATATATCAATATCATCATTTACATTCCTTATAGTTAATCTAAAACATTACTTACAATATCATCTTTTATAAATTTAGAATCATTTACATTCCTTATAGTTAATCTAAAACGTAGAATTGGTCAAGATGGAATTACTTATAATAATATATTTACATTCCTTATAGTTAATCTAAAACCTTCTATAGCAAATAAATATTTTTCTTTTAATGTAAAATTTACATTCCTTATAGTTAATCTAAAACTGCATCATTTGCAGTATTATGTACTGTTATACCTTCATTTACATTCCTTATAGTTAATCTAAAACCAGTTGATTTAATTGACAAATTTAATTCGTTATGTGAATTTACATTCCTTATAGTTAATCTAAAACTCGTTGTTAAAAATAACAGTGGTGTATAGGAGACACTATTAGTAGACCATAAATTTCATTAAAAAGTAGGCCACCCTTTATAAAAAATACCTCTAAAACACATAATAAATTGGAAATAATA
>NZ_MNRT01000038.1:417-49884 GCF_001916075.1 Clostridium sp. 29_15 | reverse complement strand
GAAAAATATAGCATAGAACCGATGTTAGTTCTATGCCTTTTAGAATACTTAAAATTAAATTCCCGAAGGGAGCGTGGCGAAAGCCACTTTTTTATATTAGTATTATACTAAATAATTATTATAAATCAAAAGTGAAAAAATTATTAAGAAAAAATTAAATAATATTTGCGTTGCAGCACTTTTCATAAAATTCAATAGGACCTGCGTTTTTTATAATTACTATTGAATCACCTCTTAGCTTCATATCCCATAGACATTTGTTCAAAAGGATTTTACCAATAGAGTGTTTTCTAAAATCTTTCAGTACACCAATAGGACCAAATATGCTAGTACCTAGAATATCATATGAACTAAAACCAATTATGTGGTCATTAATTAGTACAAGATAAATTGGTATATTATTTGAAGGAAAGATAGATACCAATGAATCAGCCCATATAGAATTAAAATTTTCTTTTACAAAATCATATATTATATATTTATCTTTATTCAGTGCCTTTCTTATAACAAAATTCTTATTTTGTTTATTATTAAATGAATAAATATTTCTTAAGTCAACTAGTAAGTCTTTGGAGGTGTTACAAAACTTTTGTAGATAATGAAGCTCTTCTTTGGTAAGGGCAGCAGTTACTTCACTAGGTATTTTTATTAATGCTTTTAGAACATAAATTTCAGTGAGATACGTTTGTTTTCGTTTATTCATAATTTGCAAGGATTCAGTTAGAATTTCTAAAGTACTGTCACTTATTGTTGTGATGAAAAATTGATTTTTATTCCCTTCAATATTTCTAGGGAGATTTAGAGCCATTTCTTTATACTTATAGAGCTTATGAAGAAAATGGTTATTTAAATCCTTTATGATGCCGGTATTTTCTAAGATCAGAGCTATAAATATATCTATGGGAAATATGACTTTTCGCTCATTTAATGAATTTTCTGTAATATTAAATATTTTAAGAAGCTTATCGGTAATATTAAAATTATTCATAAATTACACCTCTTTTATAATTGATAATGGACTTTTATTCAAAATTATCACAATTTTGTGTCTTGATTATTTATAAAATCAAAGTATTGATAATGGATTTTTATTCAAAATTATCCATTATCAACTATCAATTACAAAAGTATATGGCTTATTGGCATAATGGAAATGCCAAGGAAAATAGATAACAATGATAGTTTTATGTGACCGTATGAGCGTGATGATGGAATAAGTTCTGCCAGTGATATATAAATCATAATGCCACAGACTACAGCAAAAATTATGCCAAGAATAAGTTCATTAATAAATGGTTTTAAGAATAAAAAGGATAAAAATGCTCCTAGTGGTTCAGTCATTCCAGACCAAAAGGAATATTTAATTGCTTTATATCGACTACCAGTTGAAAAATATATAGGCATAGCAATGGCAATACCTTCAGGAATATTATGCAAAGCTATAGCAAAAGCAACAGATATTCCTAGACCAATATCTTGGTATCCAGAAACAAAGGTAGCAATTCCTTCAGGGAAGTTATGTAGCATTAAAGCAATTGTAGATACTAAACCAACCCTTAATAGACCATAGTTTTTATTGGTCTCTTTGAGAGAGTTTTTTTCATCATCAGGTAAGAAACTATCAATTAAAAAAGCAATCAATCCACCAATAAGTAAAAAGAGAATAGACCAAATCACTCCTTGAAATTCCCCATGATATTTAGAGATAGATTCTTCAGCAGTGGGAAATAAATCTGTAAATGATACGGTAATCATAACTCCTGCCGAAAATCCTAAGGAGAATGTTAAAAATTTTTCATTTTTTGTTTTATTAAAGAACACTATGATAGCTCCAATAACTGTAGATAATCCTGCTAAAGTAGATAAAAGTAAAGGAATAAAAGAATATTTATCAATCATTTTAATGTACCCCATTGTAATTTATTACATAAGTATATTATGATTAATATATAAAAAAAAGAAGTTAATAATAAATATTTCGTAAAGATAAAGGAGAGCAGTTTATGATAAAGCTTATTGCATCTGATATGGATGGAACATTAATTAATAGTAGTCACCAAATATCATCAGGAAATTTAAGTGCTATAAGAAGAGCACAAGAATCAGGAATAGAATTTGCTATAGCTACAGGTAGAGATTATTCTATGGTTAAACCATTTTTAGATAAGTATGAGTTGAAATGCGAAGCTATAGCAGTTATAGAAGAAATATTAAAGGAAAGCAGTATAGTTGATATATATACTAGTGAAGGTATTTTTACTACAAAATATTCAAAGGAAGATTTTGATAATGCTGTAAATAGAATTAAAGAATTTAATAAAGAAATGACAAAAGATAATATAATCAAATTATTAACTGAGATAAGAGAAAAAATGATAGAGTTTCATATAGAAGATATTGATAAAATGATAAGTTCAGAAATTGTATTTTATAAGATAATAACTTCTCATAAAGATAAATATATTATAAGAAATTTGAAGAAGAAAATAAATGAAATAGGTGGTTTAGCAGTTGCTTCAACTTCAGAATATGATATAGAAGTAAATGATATACAAGCACAAAAGGGATTAATATTAGCAAAAGTAGCAGAGATGAAGGGCATTGAAAAAGATGAGGTTATGGTCTTAGGAGATAGCTTTAATGATTATTCAATGTTTACTGAATTTAAAAATTCATATGCAATGAAAAATGCAATAGATGAGATAAAGAAAATAGCTACATATGTAACAGAGACAAATAATAATGATGGGGTTGGCAAGGCTATAGAAAAAGTATTAAATATGCAGTAATTTTTATGAGACATTTATAAGGATATATATTAGTAAGACATGGATAAACCATATAGAATACAGATGATGAGCCAAAGGTAGAAAAACTTTAACTTAACAGAAAAGGCAATGGATAATTAAAAAATGGATGATTATAAAGCTTTTACAAGCTTTTAATAATTATCCATTATCATAGTGTATGCTAAAGCCGTTATTGTTTTAGCATCAATTATTTCACCGCTTTTAATCATATTCTTAACTTCTTCAAGAGTAAAAATTTCTACTTCTGTAAACTCATCAAAATCTTCATGTTTTTTTGATAGAGAAAGATTTGTTGCTTTATAAATATAGAGTAATTCATCACAATATCCAGGAACAATAGCAACAGTTCCAAGATGAAATAATGAAGAAGCTTGATAACCTGTTTCTTCTTCTAGCTCTCTATAAGCACAATTTTCAGGAGATTCATCAGAAGATAATTTTCCAGCAGGAATTTCATAAATGACCTTATCAATAGATTTTCTAAATTGTCTTATTAAGATTATGTGATTTTCATCTACAAAAGGAATTATTCCACAAGCACCAGGGTGTTTAATAATATCTCTGTTAGCTTCATTGCCATCAGGCAGTTGAACTTTTACCTTAGTAAATGTTAGATAATCACCTGTATAGACTATTTCTTCACTTAACGTTTTTTCATAAAGATTCATGTAAAAAGACCTCCATAAAATTATATAAAGATTATATCATGTTAGAAAAAATAAGGATATAGAAAATACTCCAAAAGTAAATGTAAAATATGTTGCTATATTTGGGGAAATAGATATAAAATAAATCATAAATATAAAAACGAAGGATGGTGCATATGAAAGTTATAATTATTGGTGGAATTGCGGCTGGAATGAGTGCTGCTGCAAAATTAAAAAGAATGTCACCTAATGATGAGGTAATAGTATATGAAAAAGGAGATATAGTTTCATTTGGAGCTTGTGGACTGCCATATTATGCAGGTGGATTTTTTGATGACTCTAATGAAATGATAGCAAGAACTGCTGAAGAATTTAGAAAAACAGGAATAAACTTATTTACTAATCATGAGGTTTTAGAAGTAGATTTTGATAATAAAAAATTAAGAGTAAAAGATTTAATTCAAAATATGATTATTGAAGAGAGATATGATAAGCTGATGATTGCTAGTGGTGCTTCAAGTATAATTCCACCTATTAAAGGAATAGATTCAGAAAATGTTTTAACACTTAAATCAATGGATGATGGTAATAAATTAAGAGCATTAATGGAAAATGAAAACTTAAAAAGAGTTACAGTAATAGGTGCAGGATTTATTGGTGTTGAAGCCGTAGAAGCAGCTAAAAAGAGAGGAAAAGAAGTAACAGTTGTTCAACTACAAGATAGAATTTTAGCAGAGGTTTTCGATGAAGAAATAACTAATTTATTAGAAGAAGAAATCAGAAAGCATGATGTTAATTTATTATTAGATGAAACTGTTATGGAAATAACTACAGCTGGTAAAGCAACTAATATTAAGACTAATAAAAGAGAGTTTGAAACAGATATAGTTATTGTGGCTACAGGATTTAGGCCAAATACTGCTTTTGTGAAAAATGAAAAATTAGAAATGCTTAAAAATGGTGCAATAGTTGTTGATAAGTATGGAAGAACTTCAATAGAAGATGTATATGCAGCTGGAGATTGTGCAACAATCAATAGTGTAATAACTAATAAGCCTGTGTATGTGCCATTGGCAACTGGTGCTAATAAACTTGGAAGAATTGTTGGAGAAAACTTAGCTGGTGCCAATAATGAATTCCAAGGTTCTCTTGCATCAAGCTGTATAAAGGTTATGGATATGGAAGCAGCTAGAACAGGACTTTCTGAAAAAGAAGTTAAAGCTTTAGGATTTGATTATAAGACTAAGTTTATTACTGATATGAATCATACTAGCTATTATCCAGGACAAACAAAGATATATGTTAAACTAATTTATGATGCTCATACAAAAGTTATTTATGGAGGGCAAGTTGCAGGATACAAAGATGCAGTTCAAAGATGTAATGTAATAGCTACATGTATATTTGCTAAGATGACAACTGCACAATTAGGAATGCTTGACTTAAGTTATGCACCTCCATTCTCAAGAACATGGGATGTATTAAACGTAGCAGGTAATGTAAGTAAATAAAAAGTAGTAGTTAGTATTAATTAATTATTTTAGTATTTGTTATATGTACAGTTGTTTTCTTTCATTGAATATTCATAAAATTAAATATAAAGAATTAAATAATTAATAAAAACAAATAATAAATATAAAGTAAGAATGTTTAGTTATATTAGTTCGAAAGGTGATTATATGATGAAAGAAGGTACAATTAGAATAATTCCACTTGGTGGATTAGGTGAAATAGGGAAAAATATCACAGCCATAGAATATGAAGATGAAATAATAGTAATAGATTGCGGAATAGCTTTTCCAGATGAAGATATGTATGGAGTGGATTTAATAATTCCAGATATAACTTATTTAGTTAATAATAGAAAAAAAGTTAAAGGATTCTTTTTAACCCATGGACATGAGGATCATATAGGAGCTCTGCCATATATACTTAAACAGTTAAATGTTCCAGTATACGGGACAAAACTCACATTAGGTTTAGTAAAATCAAAATTAGAAGAGCATAATATTTTAAATGAAAGCACTCTTATAAATGTTGAAGTAGGAGATATGGTAGCCTTTGATAAGATAAAGATAGAATTTATTAGAGTTACTCATAGTATTGCTGATTCATGTGCATTAGCAATATATACAGAAGTAGGTACAATTCTACATACAGGAGATTTTAAAATTGATTATACTCCTATTGATGGTAAGGTAATAGATCTCCAGAGAATTTCTAATTTAGGTAATGAAGGAGTTTTGTTATTGATGGCAGATAGCACAAATGTTGAAATTCCTGGATATTCGCCATCAGAAAAATCAATAGAAAAGACTTTAAATACTCTTTTTGCCAATAGTAAAGGAAGAATTATAGTTGCTACATTTGCATCTAATATTCATAGAATGCAGCAAATAATACATTTATCTCTTAAGTATAAGAGAAAGGTATCTTTTAGTGGTAGAAGTATGGAAAATATATCAAATGTAGCAAGAGAGTTAGGATACTTACATATACCAGATACAGATATAATAAATTTGGATGATATATCTAAATACTCCAATGAACAAATAACAATAATAACCACAGGAAGCCAAGGAGAGCCTATGGCAGCACTGGCAAGAATAGCTTTTTCAAGCCATAGAAAAATTAGCATAGAGCCCAAAGATACATTTATTATTTCTGCATCCCCCATACCAGGAAACGATAAATTGATATCTAAAGTTATTAATGAATTATTTAGAAGAGGAGCAGAAGTTATTTATGATGATCTAGAGGAAGTACATGTGTCTGGTCATGCTTATAAAGAAGAATTAAAGATGATTCATACCATAGTGAAACCTAAATACTTTATGCCAGTACATGGTGAATATAGGCATTTAAAGCATCATGGAGATTTGGCTGTAGATATGGGAATGCCTAGAAAGAATGTCTTTATTTTAGAAACAGGTCAAGTTTTAGAATTAACTAAAGATAGTTGTAAAAAAGATGGAAAGGTAAGGGCAGGGGCAGTATATGTAGATGGACTAGGAGTAGGTGATGTTGGCAATATAGTACTTAAAGATAGGAGAAATCTAGCACAAGATGGTATGGTTATAATAGTAGTTACCATAGAAAAAGAGACGTTAAGTATTGTTTCAGGACCTGATATTGTTACTAGAGGATTTGTATATGTTAAGGAATCAGAAGAGCTGATAAAAGTTGTAAAATCATTAGCAACAGAAGAGTTAACAAAGTGTTTAGATAAGGAAATAATTGAATGGTATGTATTAAAGGGCAATGTAAAGAGAACTGTAGAAAATTATATTTATGATAGAACTAAAAGAAGACCTACCATTATACCTATAATAATGGAAGTATAATCAATGATAAGGAGTGAAATATTTAAGAAAGATATCTCACTTCTTTTATTTTTAGGTTATACTAGATAGATGAAAATATATTTAATGAAGAGGTAAAGATAGTGGAAAATGGATTTGAAAAATATAAAATAAGTGAAGAAATTAAGAAATCTATAGATGCTATGGGGTATAAGAATCCTTCTGATGTGCAGAAAAGAGTTATTCCTGAAGCATTAGAGGGTAAGGATATAGTGGTGAAATCACAAACAGGTAGTGGAAAGACAGCAGCTTTTGCCATACCAGTATGTGAAAAGGTAATATGGGATAATACTAAGCCGCAAGCCTTGGTATTAACGCCTACAAGAGAACTTGCCATACAAGTTAAAGAAGAAATTCAGAGCTTAGGTAGATTAAAAAGAATAAGAGTGGCAGCTATATTTGGTAAACAGCCTTTTTCAGAGCAGATAAGAGAGTTAAAGCAAAGAACTCATATAGTGGTAGGTACTCCAGGTAGGGTGATTGACCATATTGAAAGAGGGACATTTGACATAACAGGTATAAACATATTAGTAATAGATGAAGCAGATGAAATGCTAAATATGGGCTTTGTTGATCAGGTAAAATCTATTGTTTCAAAACTTAATGATAAAAGACAGACAATGTTATTTTCAGCAACAATGCCAGAGGAAATTCTAGATTTAAGTAATAGTTATATGAATAATCCTGAAAATATTGAAATTAAGGCTCAAAAGCTGATAACTGATAAAATTACCCATGAGTTATATAAAATAAATGAAGAAGATAAATTAAATGAACTGCGTAAGGTATTGATAAAAGAAATACCAGAAGGGGTAGTTGTGTTTTGTAAAACAAAGGAAAATGTAGATAAAGTAGCAGAAAATCTTAAGAGAAAAGGATATTCAGTTGATAAGATACATGGTGGAATGATGCAAAAGGATAGAATGGCTACCATGGAAAGATTTAAAAAAGGATTCTTCAGAATACTTGTGGCTACAGATATTGCAGCAAGAGGAATCGATGTTGAAGGTCTTACTCATGTAATTAATTATGATCTTCCAGTGGAAAAAGAAGCATATGTACATAGAATAGGAAGAACAGGAAGAGCAGGATCTAAAGGAAAGGCCATAAGTTTAGTAAATCAGTATGAAGGTAGACTTTTAGGGCAAATCCAAGAGTACATAGGCTTTGAAATTAATGAGATTGAGCCAATATCAAATAATGAAATAAGAGAAAAAGAAGCAAGTGCCAACAAGCTAAAAACAAATCCTAAGGCTAAAAAAAATAAGACTAAAGAAGTAGAAAAAGCAATCACTAAGATATATTTAAATGGTGGTAAGAAAAAGAAAATAAGAGCAGGAGACATAGTTGGAGCTATTTCGAGAATTGATGGTGTTAATTCAGAAGATATAGGAATTATTGATGTACAAGATATTGCTTCCTATGTGGATATATTAAATGGCAAAGGTAATAAAGTTCTAAATGCTTTAAAGGATATGACCATAAAAGGAAAGAAGCTTAGGGTAGAAAGAGCCAAGAAATAATTATGAATTAGTTAGAGAAAAATAAAGAAGCTAAAAATTTTCAGCTTCTTTATTTTTAGGTTATATGAAAAATTTATTGACAGTTTATTGGAATAAGTATAGAATTTAAGTAAGTAAACAATTTCATGAATATTTTTTTATATACTTTATTAAAATAATTAACAAAGGTTTATGAGGTGGAGATATTGATAAAGGGTAGCTTTGAATTAATGAAACAATTAAATATTTCCGTTGTTTTAAAAGCTGTAATGGGTAATGGAGCTTTATCAAGGGCAGATATTGCAAAGATTACAGGACTTACTCCCGCCACCATAACCAATATTACGAAAGAGCTAATGGAAAGAGGATATCTAGTTCAAAGTAGGATTGGTGAATCAAGTGGAGGAAGGCCACCTATAATCTTAGAATTAGATCCAAATGCTCGCTATATAATAGGTGTTAGCATTGGAGTTGGAAAAATAGAAGTAGTAATAAGTAATATTATAGCTGAGATACTAATTAAAAAATCAGTGGATTTAGAAAATCAAGATAGAAATAAAGATAATGTATTATCAATAATAGTAAATTTAGTAAATGAGATAATAGATGAAAGTGGTATCCATAAAGAAAAGATTATAGGTGTGGGGATTGCTATGCATGGTATAGTAAATTCTTATACAGGTATATCAGAATATTCTCCTTACTATGGTTGGAGAAATATAGATATAAAAAAGGAGTTATCAGAAAAAATAGAGTATCCTATTTTCCTTGATAATGATGTGAGGGCCATAGCTTTAGGAGAAAGTTGGTTTGGCATAGCAAAAAGCAAGGAAAATTTCATAGTGATTAATGTTTCCAATGGTATTGGAGCAGGAATAATTATAGATAATAAACCTTATTATGGAGTTAATTTTAGTGCTGGTGAAATTGGGCATATTTCCGTAAGAAATGATGGAAGAAGATGTAATTGTGGAAATTATGGTTGTTTAGAAACAATTTCTTCTAATAATAGTATAGTAGAAAAAGTAGTAGAGTTATTAAAAAATGATTTTCAAAGTATCTTATTAAAAAAAGGTAGCATTGAAAGGATAACAATTAAGGATATATGTGATGCAGCCAAAGAAAAGGATTCTTTGGCAGTGAATGCAATTGCTGAAGCAGCTATGTATATAGGAATGGTAATTTCTAATTTGATTAACATATTAAACCCAGAATATATAATAATGGTTGGTGAAATATTTAAAGATAATTCTCATGCAATAGAGATTATTGAAGAGGAAGTAAGCAAAAGAGCATTAAAGCTTTCGGCTGAAACTGTGAGGATTACAAAATCTTCATTGGGAGAAGATGCAGCAACCATAGGTGCTGTAACTTTAGTTATTAAAGAATTGTTTGAAGGTGAAAAAATAGTTTTTAATTAAATAATATATGGTATTTAGAACATGGAGGAACAAAAATGGTGAATGTGGCATATGAAATTGAAAGATTAATTAAATTTGCAGTTAGGAAGAAAATGATAACAGTATGGGATATAATTCCTGTAAGAAATTCATTAATGGCTGTTTTAAACGTTGAAGAACCTTTTCAGGGAGAAGTAAAGGATGATGCTCGTGAAACTCCTGTAGAAATATTAGAAAATATTTTAGATTATGCTTATGAAAAAGGAATAATTGAAGAAAATACAACAACTTATAGAGATTTATTAGATGCTAAAATAATGGGATTAGTTATGCCTACAGAAGGACAAGTTGTTAAGAAGTTCTATGAAAAGGCGGAAAAGAATAGTATAGAAAAAGCAACAGATTGGTATTATGATTTAAGTAAATCATCAAATTATATAATGACTGAAAGAGTAAATAAAAACTTATGGTGGCTTGCACCAACAGAATATGGTGATTTAGAGATAACTGTAAATTTATCTAAGCCAGAAAAAGATCCAAAGGAGATAGCTAAGGCTAAGCTGATGAAAGCAGCTACATATCCTAAATGCCTTCTTTGTGTAGAAAATGTAGGGTATCAAGGACGTTTAAATCATCCAGCTAGACAAAATCATAGAGTAATACCTTTAGAGCTTCAAAATAAACAATGGTATATGCAATATTCACCATATGTTTATTATAATGAACATTGTATAGTTTTTAGTGGAAAACATGAACCAATGAAGCTTACAAAAGATTCCTTAACTAGGCTTGTTGAGTTTATTGATAAATTCCCACATTATTTTATAGGATCTAATGCAGATCTTCCAATAGTAGGTGGCTCAATACTTACTCATGATCATTATCAAGGTGGAAGACATAAGTTCCCAATGGAAATGGCAGCTATTGAAAAGACTTATACAAATCATAAATTTGAAGATGTTGAGATTGGAACTGTAAAATGGCCAATGACGGTAGTGAGATTAAGTTCTAATAATAAGGATAGAGTAATAAATGCTGCAATGGAGATATACAATAGTTGGAAGGAATATTCTGATGAAGAAAATGATATTTTAGCATATTCAGGAGATGTTCCTCACAATACAGTTACGCCTATTGCTAGGAGAAATGGTGATGCTTATGAAATGGATATAGTCTTAAGAAATAATAGAACTACTGAAGAATATCCAGATGGAATATTCCATCCTCATGGGGAACTTCATCATATTAAGAAAGAAAATATTGGGTTAATTGAGGTTATGGGATTAGCAGTATTGCCAGGAAGATTACAAAATGAATTAGAATTAATAGCAGATTTATTATGTGACAACACTAAATACAATAAAGAAGAAGCATTAAATAACCCAGCATTAGATAAGCACGTTCCATGGATAGAAGAGCTTATAGAGCAAAATAGAAATGTCTCATTAGAAGAAGCTAGAAGAATAGTGAAAGAGAGTGTTGGACAAATATTTAGTAGAGTTCTTGAAGATGCAGGTGTATTTAAGAGAACTGAAAAAGGACAAAGGGGACTTGAAAAGTTTATAACTGAAAGTATATATTAATGATAAGTGCAGCAAAAAGCTGCACTTTTTTTCAGTGG
The DNA here is from genome assembly GCF_001916075.1 of Clostridium sp. 29_15. Lineage (NCBI taxonomy): Bacteria > Bacillati > Bacillota > Clostridia > Eubacteriales > Clostridiaceae > Clostridium > Clostridium sp. 29_15. The sequence continues at coordinate 38,542 of NZ_MNRT01000038.1, read as the reverse complement.
TAATTGAAAATGGATAATTTAGTTTAAAAATAAGCATACTAAAGATAATACTAAAGATTTAGGGGGTATGCGTAAGATGAAGTTAACTGATGATTTAAATAAAAATATAGAAATCATTGAGAAAAATCTAAATGTAGGAAATACATTTGATATGCTAGCAAGGATAGTAGATGTTCATAATACCAAATTTTATTTATATTATTTAGATGGTTTTATAAAGGACACTAATTTAGAATACGTACGAAGAGATATGTATAATTTAAAAAAAGAAGATTTCAACAGTATAAAAGGTGCCAATGAATTAATTGAAAAGGCTTTGAGCTCCATAGAAGCAAGTACTGATGATGATGTAGATAGCCTTGTTAAAGCAGTATTAAGCGGTCAGACCATAATGCTTGGACCATGGAAAGAGGCTATAGTTCTAGATTTTAGAACATATCCTGCAAGAGGTATTGATGAACCAAATAAGGAAAAGGTATTAAGAGGGGCACATGATGGATTTGTAGAAACAATTGTATTTAATACAGCATTAATTAGAAGAAGGATAAGAGATCCTCATTTAGTTTTTGAAATGCATAGTATTGGTAGTATATCAAAGACAGATGTAGCTGTGGGATATATTTCTGACAAGATTAAGCCAGACGAATTAAAAAAGATAAATGATATGATTGAAAACCTAAATATTAAGTCACTGACTTTAGGTGATCAAAGCTTTGTTGAATCAATAAATAGTAAAAGTTGGGTTACACCATTCCCAAAGATAAGGTATACTGAAAGGCCAGATGTTGCAGCAGCACAGCTAGTAGAAGGAAGTATAATCATAATAATAGATAATACCCCATCCATATTGATTTTACCAACTACAGTATTTAGCTTTTTACAATCAGTAGATGATTACTATCTTCCTGTACTTACTGGTAATTACTTAAAGCTCATTAGAATAGTGGTGCTTATTGCAAATTTATTTTTAACGCCTGTATATGTATTATTAACAGATAATCCAAGCTGGCTAATGAATTTTGCAGGAGGTTTTTTTAGTTTTCTATTACCAAAGGACTCATATAATATACCTATATTTTTTCAATTTATTATTGGTGAATTTGCTATTGATGGATTGAAATTGGCATCGCTTAATACACCAGATTCATTAGGTACTTCATTATCGATAATTGGTGGACTTATATTAGGAGATTATGCTGTCCAGACTGGATGGTTCACACCACAAACTATTCTTTATATGGCAATAGTAGCACTTACTAGCTTTGTTCAACCAAGTGTGGAGTTAAGTTATGCATTTAAATTTACTAGGTTAATACTTCTTTTATTAACAGGAATTTTTGGTACATTAGGTTTTATTGTAGGAATAATAATAAATACAATAATAATAGCTACAACTAAGACAATTACAGGTGATTCATATCTTTATCCATTAATACCATTTAACAGGAGAAAATTATTAAAGCTTATATTTAGATGGAAGAAGGAAGTAGATAATAAATAATTTTGTTAAATAATATAGAATTTTGTTGAATGACATATAATCTTGACGAAGGGGCATTAATAATATATTCTAAGATGTATATGATTATTAGAAGGGGGTAAAGCTTGTGAGTGAAAGTAAATTATCTATAAATACCATTGTATCTATAGGTATAGGGGCAGCAGTATTTATAATTTTAAGTCGTTTTGGTTCTATTCCGACATTTATACCAAACACCAATGTTGAAACAGCATATGCATTTTTAGCATTAATGGCTGTAATTTATGGACCAGTTGCTGGATTATCAATTGGACTTATTGGACATTTATTAAAGGATTTAATTCTTTATGGTTCACCTTGGATAAGCTGGATTATTGCTTCAGGTATAGTTGGATTAGTAATAGGATTATCTAAAAAAAGGCTTAATCTTGAAGATGGTGAGTTTGGAAGAAACAAAATAATAGTATTTAATATATATCAAATAATAGCAAATGCTATTGCATGGTTATTAGTAGCACCGGGATTAGATGTGCTTATTTATGCAGAGCCTGTCAAGAAAGTATTTGTTCAAGGGGCTGTATCTTTTGGATTTAATATATTGATGGTTGGAATACTTGGAAGTATACTTATTGCAACATATACAAAGACGAGAGTTAAAAAGGGAAGCTTACATAAAGAATAGAAATAAAAGGCAAAGAAATATGTTTTTCTGACATAATTCTTTGTCTTTTTACTTTTATCATAATTAAGTTAATGACATATAGCTTAAAATATAGTATATTTGTTAGTGGTAATAAAATAAAATGGAGAAGGAATTTTGTATGAAAAAACCAGCAATTGAATTTAAGGATTTTAGTTTTCAATACAGAGCTCAAGCAAAACCTACATTAAATAATATAAATTTAACTATTTATAAAGGTGAGAAGGTTCTTATTGTAGGGCCGTCAGGTTCTGGTAAAAGTACATTATCGAATTGTATAAATGGACTGGTACCATTTTCTTATAAAGGTGAAATTAAAGGTAGTTTAAAGATAAATGGAAAAGAAACAAAGGAACTTAGCATAGCTAAGATTTCAAATATGGTTGGAACAGTTCTTCAAGATCCAGATAGTCAATTTATAGGGCTGACAGTGGCAGAAGATATAGCTTTTAAATTAGAAAATGACTGTGTAGAGCAAGAAGAAATGAAAAGAAGAGTTCAAATGGTATCAAAGATAGTAGAAATAGATACTCATTTAAATAGTGCTCCACATAGATTATCTGGAGGACAAAAACAAAGAGTAACATTAGCAGGAGCTATGGTAGGAGAAGCTGAGATACTTTTATTTGATGAACCATTAGCAAGCTTAGATCCAGCTACAGGAAAAAGTGCTATTGAGCTTATAGATAAGATTCAAAAGGAAAATAAAAAAACTATAATAATAATTGAGCATAGATTAGAAGATGTATTACATTGCAATGTTGATAGGATAATTGTGGTTAATAATGGGGAAATCGTTAGTGATATAAAACCAAAAGAATTATTAAGTTGCAATTTACTAACTGAATCTGGAATTAGAGAACCTCTATATATTTCTGCATTAAAATATGCTGGTTGTGAGATAAATCCTCAGTGTAGTCCAGAGCATATAGATAAACTAAATGTTGATGTTTTCAAGGAAAAACTTGCTGATTGGTATAAATCACTAAGCAGTGAAGAAACGTCATATGATAATGAGAGTATTTTAAGATTAGAGGACATCAGCTTTGGTTATTCTAAAGAAAAGGAAATACTACATGGTGTATCTTTTGATATAAAGAAAGGTGAAATGGTTAGTATAGTTGGAAAAAATGGTGCTGGAAAATCAACTATATCAAAACTTATTTGTGGATTCTACAAGCCAACCTCTGGAAGAATTTTATTTAAAAATGAAGATATTGCAGGGCAAAGTATAAAAGAAAGAGCAGATAAAATAGGTATAGTAATGCAAAACCCTAATCAAATGATTTCAAAAGCCATGATTTTTGATGAAGTTGCCTTAGGATTAAAAGTGCGAGGTATTCCAGAAGATGAAATTAAAGAAAGAGTATATAATACATTAAAGATATGTGGATTATATGAATTTAGGAATTGGCCAATTTCTGCTTTAAGTTTTGGGCAAAAGAAGCGTGTTACTATAGCTTCTATATTAGTACTTAACCCAGAAGTGATAATATTAGATGAGCCTACAGCAGGGCAAGATTTTAAACACTATACAGAAATTATGGAGTTCTTAAGGGAATTAAATAAAAGTGGAGTTACTATTGTGATGATAACACATGATATGCACTTAATGCTTGAATATACCAATAGAGCAATTGTATTATCCAATGGAAAGAAGCTTGCAGAAGATACGGCAGCCAATATTTTAACTAATGAGAATATCATAAAAGAAGCTAATTTAAAAGAAACTTCATTATATGCATTAGCAGTAAAGAGTGGTATAGAAGACCCAAGGGAATTTGTAAGAAGGTTTATAAATTATGATAGGAGGATAAGGGGAATATGAGCGCAATGCTAGAGTATTCAGAGATAAACTCACCTATACATAAATTAACTGGAGCAACTAAGCTTATATGTCTAGTTATTTGGGCATTAGCATCGATGGTGACTTATGACACAAGAATCCTTGTTGTGATGGTTATTTGTAGCGTAGCCATATTTAAGATATCAAAGGTTGAATTTAAAACTGTATCATTTGTATTTTATTTAATTTTAGTATTTTTACTAATTAATAATATTGCTATATTTTTATTTTCACCTTTAGAGGGAACGTATATTTATGGAAGCAGGACTGATTTGTTCCATATTGCAGGTCAGTATACTATAACTACGCAGCAGTTATTTTATCAATTAAACATAACGTTAAAATATTTTGCAATAATACCTATGGCATTATTATTTATAGTTGCTACAAATCCAAGTGAATTTGCTGCATCTTTAAATAAGATAGGTGTAAATTATAAAATAGCTTATTCAGTGGCTATAGCTTTAAGATATATTCCAGATGTACAAAGAGATTATCAGGAAATATCATTTGCTCAACAAGCAAGAGGAATTGAAATGTCAAATAAAGAAAGCTTATTTAATCGTATAAAGAGTTCAGCGGCTATAATAATGCCACTTGTTTTTTCAAGTTTAGAAAGAATTGAAACCATTAGCTCAGCAATGGAACTAAGAGCTTTTGGTAATGGTAAAAGCCGTACTTGGTATAGTGGAAGAAAGTTTGAAAAACGTGACTATATATCTATATTTTTAGTAAGCATAATATTTATCGTAGCTATAATAATGACAATTAAAAATGGTAGTAGATTTTATAACCCATTTATTTAATGATGAATGATTAGAAAACTCAGCTTCTGCTGGGTTTTCTTATTGTATATTACATGAAAATTATGCAAAGGAGAAAATAAATGAAAAGATTTAAAAAAGTTTATATAGAAATAACTAATGTTTGCAATTTAAGTTGTAACTTTTGCCCTAAGACAGGAAGAAAGCTTCAATTTAGTGATGAAGAAAAGTTTAAAGAAATAATAGAAAAAGTAAAGCCTTATACTGATCATGTATATTTTCACTTAATGGGAGAGCCTCTACTAAATAAAAATTTAGCAAGATTTTTAGAGATTTGTTATGAAAATGGTTTAAAAGTAAATATAACTACCAATGGAACTTTATTAGAAAAAGAAAAAGATAGTCTTATAAATGCCAAGGCATTAAGACAAGTAAATATATCACTTCATAGTTTTGAAGCAAATAAAGTAACTAAAGAACTAGAGGAATATGTATCTGAAGTATTAAATTTTATTAATGAAGCAAAAGAAAATATTATATGTTCTATAAGGTTATGGAATATGGATAACGGAGTTTTAAATTTAAAGGGAAAGAATACTTTAAATGATGATATATTAAAAATGTTGCAAGATGGCTTGAATTCTGAAGTAAATATTAAAGAAGCTTTAAGTAATAAGCCAGGAATAAAGGTAAGTACGAATGTTTATGTAAATAGTGCGGAAAAATTTGAATGGCCTAATATTAATAGAGAAGTTATTAGTGAAAGTGCATTTTGCTATGGGCTAAGAGATCAGATAGGTATCTTAGTGGATGGAACTGTAGTGCCATGTTGTCTTGATAGTGAAGGAAATATCCCTCTAGGAAATATATTTGAGAGCTCCTTAAAAGATATTATTAACTCTCAGAGAGCAAAAGAATTATATGATGGATTTTCTAATAGAAAGGCTATAGAAGAGTTATGTAAGAGATGTGGATATGTAACAAGATATTCAAAATAGAAGATAAATAATACAGTTTTATGGAGAATAATTTCAGCAGTACCTACTAATAATAATCTTGTTAGGAGGTGAGTATTTTGAATATTAATCCAGGAATTAAATGTAGTGTAGATAGTTGTAAGTATAATAATACAAATAAACAATACTGTACATTAGATGTCATTCAAGTAGGAACACATGAAGCAAATCCAAAACAAGTGGAATGTACAGATTGTCAGTCATTTGAACTTAAGTAATAGTATTTGTATTAAATAAAGAAGGAGTGCTGTTTAGCATTCCTTCTGAAGTAAATATTGTAAAAATATGATTAATTTAGTAAAAAAACGTTGTAAAAGCTTTATAAGATGGTATAATTAAACAGTAATAATTAATAAAAAAGATTCTGATGATAATAAATTTCTCCAAGAGTTAGAGAGACATTATTATTTAATTAATCTTTTGAAGTGGAGGAATTAATAATGGATAAGACATTAGTATGTCAAGATTGTGGAAAAGAGTTTATATTTACAGAAGGTGAACAAGCTTTCTACAAAGAAAAAGGTTTTGATAATGAACCAAAGAGATGCGTAGAATGCAGAAGAGCAAGAAAAGCAAACAACAATAATAGATAATTATTGTTTAATTAAGGAAGGCTATAATGATTATTCATTACAGCCTTTTTATTTGCAAATAAAAATATGTAATTATGATCTATTTTAGCTCTTTAAAATAACATTTTAATTTTTCTTCTTCTTCTTTTGTTAATTTATCGCCACATTTTTTCTTTTCAATTAGTTTTTTAAATTCTTCATATTTTTTATCGCCAAGTTTACATTTAAATACTGCATCTCTTAATTCAAATAAAGCTTTTTTATCACTTTCATCAAGGGCAGTTCCTTTTTTTATTTTTTCTTGAATTTCACATAATTTATTTTTTTGATCTGAGTTTAATAATTTAATATTATCTTCAGTCCAAAATTGCATATCAGGACAAACTTCTTTTTTTTGCTCCTTTTCTCCAGAATTTTTATTATCTTTGCAATCTTTTTCAGTTTCTTTCTTTTCTTTTTCACAATCTTTTTTATATTTTTCAGTTTTTTTCTCTTCTTTTTCACAATTATCTTTATGACGCTCATCATCACAAGAACATGGTAGGATATCAGCAGTATCTACTGAAGCAAAAGCTTGAGCTGTAGGCATAATTAATGTTTCGGTAGATACTAATAAAGAAATTAGCATTAAAGATAAAGATTTTTTTTTCATATAAATACCTCCTTGAAAACTTGATGTAAAACAAAAATTATATTTTCTTGTTCCACACTATAGATATAGTATGTGAACTTTAAGTGAATTTTAATATAAAAAATAAAATATTTTTTATATTAAGAATTACATTGTCTTTTTTAGATAAATTATAAATTTAACAAATGAAGCAGTAAAAAAATATAATGTATGATATAATAAAAAAATAAATGGTAAAAAAAGTAAAAATAAAATGTAGACTATAGAAACGATACTTAAAGGCATATTAGGATAAAAGAGTATGAGAGGAATAAATATTATGAAAAGTAATTATTTTGAATCAAAAGAATTTAATGAAAAGTATAATTATGATGGAGAGCTAGGTGTAATATATTCTAAGAATAGTAGCGAATTTAAATTATGGGCACCATTATCAGAAGAAGTTCAGTTAATTTTATATGGGAAAGAGTATAATAACCTAGAGGCTAATAAGACTATTATAAAAATGAATAAAGAAGATAGAGGCGTATGGAGAGTTATAATAGATGAAGATTTAAATGGTGAATATTATAATTATTTAGTTAGAAATAATGGCAAAACATATGAATCAGTGGATCCATATGCAAAAGCTGTTTCCATAAATGGTGAAAAATCAATGGTAATAGATATGGAAATTACTAATCCCACGGGATGGAGTAATGATAAAAGACCTTTACTAAAAGCTGCAACTGATTCAATAATATATGAAGCTCATATAAGAGATTTGACTAAAAATGAAGCTTCAGGAGTGTTGCCAGCATTAAGAGGCAAGTATATAGGTGCTGTTTTAGAAAATAGTAAAATTAAAAATACAAGCATAACTACAGGATTTGACCATTTAAAGGAATTAGGAGTAACTCATATTCATCTAATGCCAGTATTTGATTACGGATCTATTGATGAAAGGTATGATAGTCCTGATAATTATAATTGGGGATATGATCCTCAAAATTATAATGTTCCAGAAGGGTCATACTCTACAAATCCATATGAAGGTTCAGTAAGAATTAGTGAATTTAAAGAAATGGTATATAAATTTCATCAAGCTGGCATTAGAGTAGTTATGGATATGGTTTATAATCATACCTATAATCTAGAATCTCCTTTAAACATCACTGTTCCAGGTTACTATTATAGGCAGGATCAATATGGAAATTATAGCAATGGTTCAGGCTGTGGCAATGAGACTGCATCTGAAAGGTATATGTATAGAAAATATATGATTGATTCTGTCTTATATTGGGTTAAGGAATATCATATTGATGGTTTTAGGTTTGATTTAATGGGTCTTCATGATTTAGAAACTATGAGGATAATTAGAAATGAGTTAAATAAGGTTGATAAATCAATTATTATGTATGGTGAAGGATGGACTTGTTATAATACGCCATTAAATAGTAATGAATCAGCAGTTAAAAATAATATAATAAAATTTGATGATTTACAAATTGCTGCCTTTAGTGATGATGCAAGAGATTCTATAAAAGGTTCAGTTTTTTTAAAAGAAGCTTTGGGCTTTGTTAATGGAGGAGATAATTTTGAAGAGTCTATAAAATATGCAATATGTGCTTCTACAAAGCATGATGAAATAGATTTATCAAAAGTAATTTACTCAAAAGTATTTTGGGCTAATGAGCCATATCAAACAATTACTTATGATTCAGCTCATGATAATAATACTTTGTTTGATAAGCTTAGAATGTCTTGTAAGGATGAAAATGAAGAAGAAATCTTAAAAATGAATAAGTTGGCAGCAGCTATAGTGTTAACATCTCAAGGTATAAGTTTTTTGCATGAAGGTGAAGAGTTTGCAAGAGTTAAGGAAAATTTAGAAGGAGAAATTATAGAAAATAGCTATAATTCTTCAGACTATATAAATGAACTTAAATGGCTTAGAAAACAGAGGTATATTGATTTGTTTAATTATTATAAAGGACTCATTAAGTTAAGAAAGGAATATAAAGCCTTTAGGATGAATAGTAATAAAGAGATACAAAAGAATATATCCTTTATGACTAAAGGTAATGAATTTAATGAAGATCATATAGTAGGTTATATGATTAATACAGAAGATTATGAGGAAAGTTATAGTAAAATAGCTGTAATATTTAATTCTAATAAATATGATGTGGAAGTTTACTTGAATGAAGGTGGGTGGAGTGTGCTTGTAGATAATGAAAAAGCTGATAGCAAAGCTCAATATAAAATAGAAGATTCTATGGTTAAAGTTTCAGCAAGAAGTACCTACATCTTAATAAAGTAATTTCCAATTAAACAGGTTAATGATGAATAGTTAGATTTTAATACCTATTCATTATTAACTTGAATATAATAAAAGCAGGAGTGAGTTTTATGGGAATGAACATGGTGGTATATCAGCTTGTAAATGAGTATAAAAGAATTCCGGAAGTTAAGGCAATTACTTTAGCAGGTTCAGGAGCTAACGGTAGAAAAGACAATTATTCGGATATAGATATAGATATTATAGTATCAAAAGAAATTGATAATGATAGAAGAACACAGATTATTAAGAAAGTTTCAGATTATATGGAAGTAGGCAATGATTATTGGGGAGATGGTGATGAATTTCTTTTAAGAAATTCAGATATACAAGTAGATATAGCATATTTTCAAATAAATTGGATAAAGGATCAAATTTCAAACATATTAGATAGAAATATTGCATGTATAGGATATACAACCTGCTTTTGGCATAACGTAAAAAATGCCGTTATTGTTTATGATAGAGATGGGGTATTTACAGAATTACAAAATAAATGTAAAATAGCCTATCCAGAAAAGTTAAAAAATAATATAGTGAAAAAAAATTATCCTATTTTAAGAAGAGGCTTTTCTTCATATTATAATCAAATAACTAAAGCTCTGAGGAGAAATGATTTAGTTAGTATAAATCATAGGCTATCAGCATTTATAGCAAGCTATTTCGATATATTATTTGCCATCAATGAAATTCCTCATCCTGGAGAAAAAAAGTTAATAGATATAATTGAAAATCAATGTAACATAAAGCCAAAAAATTTTAAAGAAAATTTAGAGAAAGTCTTTATTGAAGGTAATGATAAAATCTTAAAGAATTTAGATATAATTGTGGATAATCTAGAGGTGGTATTGAGAAAAGAAAATATTGATATATAATGATAGGCAGTATTAAGCTGCCTATCTATTTAATAGTATAATAATTAATGAAAATATTTACATTAAAAATATGCAGTGATATAATTAAAAAGTGAAAGTGAGATAAAAGGGGGGAGCAAAACTTTGAGTATAAAAGTAGAAAAAATTAATAAAATTATTGATAATAAAGAAATATACATATATTCATTAAGCAATGAAAACGGATTGACTGCAAGAATAATGAATTATGGTGGAGTTATTTTATCATTAGACATTCCAGATAAAAATGGAGATAAAAGAGATGTAGTTTTAGGCTTTGATTATTTAGATGATTATACAACAAGTACTGTATATTTTGGAGCGTTAGTAGGACGTTGTGCTAACAGAATACAAGAAGCTGTAATAAAAATTGATGGAAAGGAATACAACCTAGTAAAGAATGATGGAAATAATCATCTTCATGGTGGAAAGAAGGGCTTTGATAAACAGGTTTGGAACTCTACAATTAAAGAAGATAAACAAGGTGAATATCTTGAGCTAACTTATTTAAGCAAAGATAAAGAAGAAAATTACCCAGGAAATTTAAATGTTACAGTAAATTACAGATTAAATAATAAAAATGAGCTTGTAATAGAATATAAAGCTAAAAGCGACAAGGATACAGTGGTGAACCTAACTAATCACTCATATTTTAACTTGGCTGGACAAGAGTCAGGAGACATATTAAATCATAAGTTAAAGATATATGGTAGTTATATAACTACAGCTGATGAAGAAAGTATTCCTAGGGGAGAAATTAGAAATATAAAAAATACTCCAATGGACTTTACAGAATTTAGAGTAGTTGGACAAAACATAGATGATGATTATGATCAATTAAACAATGGTCATGGATATGATCATAACTGGATTATAGATGGAGAAGAAGGAAATCTAAATATTGTAGCAGAAGTGATAGAAGATATTTCAGGTATAAAAATGGATGTTTATAGTACAATGCCAGGAGTACAATTTTATACTGGAAACTTTTTAGAAGGACAAAAAGGAAAGAATGGAGTTGTGTATAAAAGAAGAGCTGGTTTATGCTTAGAAACTCAGTATTATCCAAATGCATTAGCAAATCCGGAATTTCCAAGTACTATACTTAAGGCTGGAGAAGAATATAACCACACTACTATTTATAAATTTACTACTAAGTAGTAGATTTATAAATAATAATTGAAAATAAAAAAATGGATTATTATCCCTTATCAATTAAAAAAAGCCATTACGATGCTAATCGTAATGGCTTTTTTTATGCTTTCTACACTCTTTACATATGCCATATATTTCTAGCTTATGTCCTGTTATTTCAAAATCTAAATTATCTTCTAATTCACTTTCATATTTTGAAAGTGGACAATTTTCTAAAGGAAATATTTTTTTGCAGGATGTACAAACTAAATGGTGTTTATGCTTTAATGTATTTATTTCATAAAAAGTTTTGTTAGTATCACCAAGTACATATTTAATTATTAAATTATTATCTGCTAAAGTATCAAGTATTCTATATACAGATGATAAATTTATGGATATGCCTTGTTCTTTTAGCTTTAAAAAGATATCTTCTGCTGTTAAAGGCTGATTTTCAATTTCTAAAACTTCTAAAAGTGAGTTTCTATGCTTTGTAACTTTTAAGCCTTTTTTCTTTAGCGCTGTAGTAAAATCAGTTTTTGTTTGCAAACTTAAATCCTCCAAATTTTTATATAATTATTGCTAATTACTTATATTATATAAACTTTTTCTTTAAAATTAAAGTTATGAAAAATACCACAGAAGAAACTAAAACTATAGTTGCTCCAGTAACTGTATTTAAGTAATAAGATAATATAAGGCCTGTTATACCTGAAAATAATGCAATAATCATAGAAAATAAATTATATTGTCTTACATTTTTAGAAATATTTCTAGCAGAAGCTCCTGGAAGTACTAATAAGGAGTTAATAATAAGAAGTCCTACCCAGCTTACAGTAAGTGTTACAACTACAGCAATAGTACATGTAAATAGGATTTCTATTAATAATGTATTGATACCACGACTATTTGCTAGAGAAGTATTTAAACTAGTTATAAGTAGCTTATTAAAAATAAAATACCATAAAATAATTACTGCTACAAATACAATGATAAGCAGTATTATTTCAGAGCTAGTAATGCTAAGTAAGTCACCAACTAGATATGAAGAAAATTTACTAAGGCTACTAGAATAACTCATAAGTACTAATCCTAAAGCAATGGCTGTAGATGAAAATACTCCAATGATAGTATCGGTGGATGAAGCCCCTTTATTTTTAATTACAGTAATTGCTATGGCAAAGCAAATTGAAAATAATGTTGCACCCCACATTGGATTTAAACCACCAAAAAGAATACCAAGAGCAATTCCAGTAAAAGCACCATGTCCTAAGGAATCAGCAAAGAAGGACATTTTGTTATTAACAACCATAGTACTAAGAAACCCAAAAAGTGGAGTTACTATTAATACTGCCAGTAAGGCATTTTTCATAAAAGTATATGATAGCCATTGAAATGGTAAAAGTGTATCCATCAAGTTATAAATAAAATCAAACATTGTTATAGTCCTCCTGATGTAGATGATTTATCATTGTAATTTAAACTAAAGAGCTTTTTAGTGGCTGGATTATTAAATACTTGAGCAGGAGTGCCTGAACATACTACTGTACCATTAATAAGAGCTACTCTGTCAGAGTACTTATAAACCAAATCAAGATCGTGAGAAACTAAGATAATAGATAAATCATAATTTTTTTTTATTTCCATCAGTATATGATAAAAAAGTTCAGTTCCATTTTGATCTACACCTGAAATAGGTTCGTCCAGTAATAAGATATTAGGTATTGGATCTAAAGCTAAAGCAAGCAAAACCCTCTGCATTTCTCCACCAGATAAGGCTCCCAGTCTTCTGTCAATTAAATGTGAAGCTTTTACTTTACATAGGCTTTCGTAGACTTCATTTCTAATTTTCTTTTTAGGTTTAAAGATAGATGGTCTAGGAGATTTACAAGAAGTAAATAAATCTAAAACACTTATTGGTGAATTAGCATCAAAAGTAAGATATTGAGGTACATAACCAATTATAGGTTGATGAAATGCCACATCATTTGTACCAAGAAATTTTAAGCTTCCTTGATGTTTAATTTCACCTAATAATGCTTTTAAAAGTGTGCTTTTTCCAGCTCCGTTTGGACCAATAAGAGAAGTTAATTCTCCACAATGAATATGGAGATTAACGTTATCTAAAATCTTGTTACTACCAAGGGTTACAGAAAAGTTTTCAATTTTAGTACAGCAAAAGTTCTTACAGCTTTCATTAATGTTAGAAAAGTTATTTTTATTTATCATTTTAAGGCCTCTTTCAAAGTATTTAAATTTTCTTGCATTTTGATAATATAGTCGTTATAGGCTTTTTCATTGGAATCGCCAGTTACAATTGGATCAAGAGTATATATAGAAGCGCCAGTTTCTTTAGCAATTGTGTCAGCAATTTTTGAAGAATATTGAGGTTCTGTAAATAGAGCTTTAATATTTTTTTCATTAATTATTGAAATAATATTTTCTACTTCTTTAGCAGATGGTTCAGAGTCTGGTTCGATTTCTATTACGCCTACAATATTAAGACCAAATTCCTCAGCAAAATAAGGAAAGGCTTCATGAAAAGTTATAATATCTTTATGAGCTATATTGTCTAAAGTTGAGTGCATTTCAGTTTTTAAGTTTTCAAGTTTTGCAATATATTCATTGGCATTATCTTGATATTCATTAGCATGATTTGGATCTAAAGAAGAAAGTTCTTCAGCTATATTAGAAACTTCTTCAATATTCTTAGAGATACTTACCCAAACGTGAGGATTAACATCGTGATCATGATCTTCATGGTCATGGTCTTCTGTGTGATCATCATGCTCTGTATCTTCAATTAAATGAATTCCTTTACTGGCTTCAATTATTTTTAAATCAGAATATTCATCTATAACATCATCTAAAAATGATTCCATTCCTGCACCATTAATTATTAATATATCGGCATTGCTTAAAGTTTTTAAATCTTTTGTAGAAAGACTGTAATCATGAAGGCAACCAGTTTGAGAAGTTGTCATATTTAGAACTTCTACATTTGGAATATCTTTAACTATGTTTAAAGTAGATATATACATTGGATAAAAAGAAGTAACAATGGTTAATTTATTATTAGATTCTGTAGAATTATTAGATTTTGCTGAATTATTGCAGCCTGTAAGAAACAGAGATACTAGAATAATTATGGTTAAAATTTTTGTTAATGTAGTTTTCATTAATATCCTCCTAAATTCAAATAAGAATAGTTTGCATTTGCATATATAATATTATAAACTAAAAAGAGGAATTTTAGAACAAAAAAGTAAAAAATAATAAATAATATAATGATTTTACGAATGATAAACATTAACTATAAATAAATATTCGATAAAACTATTGAAAAAATATAAAAATATGATATTATAATTTAGTATTTAGCGAAATAAAAGAAAAGGAAGATAAAAAATGGAAAGATTTTTTAAACTTAAAGAAAATAATACGAATGTTAGACAAGAAGTTGTAGCAGGGATTACTACATTTATGACAATGGCATACATACTAATAGTAAATCCTACAATTTTATCAGCAGCAGGAATGGATTCAGGGGCTGTTTTTACAGCAACAGCATTATCATCTATAGTGGCAACATTAATTATGGGTATATATGCAAAGTTACCATTTGCTCAAGCTCCAGGTATGGGATTAAATGCTTTTTTTGCATATACAGTAGTATTACAAATGGGATATTCATTTGAGTTTGCACTAACAGCAGTTTTATTAGAAGGTTTAATTTTTATATTGTTAACATTATTTAATGTACGTGAAGCAATAGTTGATTCTATTCCAGTTAATATAAAGAAAGCTATTTCAATAGGAATTGGTTTATTTATAGCTCTATTAGGGCTTGAAGCAGCTGGAGTAGTAATTGGTGATGGAGCTACAATACTAGCATTAGGTGATGTAAGAAATAACACGATTCTTCTATCATTAATTGGTATACTAATCACTGGTATATTAGTAGCAAGAAAAGTTAAAGGTGCATTATTCTTAGGAATGATTATTACAACAATCATTGGTATTCCTATGGGAGTAATTGAGTTACCTAACTCTATAGTAAGTATTCCACCATCAATTAGTTCTACATTTATGAAATTTGAATGGCATAATATTTTTTCATTTGATATGGTAATAGTATTATTCACATTATTATTTATGGATATGTTTGATACAATTGGAACATTGGTAGGAGTGGCTACAAAAGCAAATATGCTTGATGAGAATGGTAGAGTTAAGAACATTAAAAAAGCTTTATTTGCTGATGCAATTGGTACAACAGTAGGAGCTTGTTTAGGAACAAGTACTGTAAGTACTTTTGTTGAAAGTGCATCTGGAGTTGCTGAAGGAGGAAGAACTGGTCTTACAGCAGTATCTACAGCAGGAATGTTCTGTTTAGCATTATTCTTTGCACCATTATTTGGAATGGTTACACCAGCAGTTACAGCGTCAGCTTTAGTTATAGTTGGATTATTTATGATTGAAAATATCAAGGACATAAATTTAGAAGATTATACAGAAGCTATTCCAGCTTTCCTTACAATAATAATGATGCCTTTTGCATATTCTATAGCAGATGGGATTGCCTTTGGAGTGCTATCATATATAGGAATAAAAGCATTTTCTGGAAAAATAAAAGAAATAACAATACCTACATGGATAATTGGAGTAGTGTTCATACTAAAATTTATTTTGATACATTAAAATATATAGAATTAAAAATAGACACATTAGTTGATATAAAACCAACTAATGTGTCTATTTTTATTACTTTAATTTAAATGAAAAAATAATATTTATATATTGCTATATTATTTCAATGAAAGCATATACCTAAAATTATGTTATTTTAGGTATTAAATTTAAAATGTTATCAATTGATTCAGAAAGAAGATTTAATTCAGCTTCATCTAAAACTTTTATTTTATTATAGATGTTATTTTTAACTTGAGCTTCTAAAGATTTAAATAAATTGCATGCTGATTTTGTGTGTTTAATTAATATAACTCTTCTATCATTATCATCACAATATCTTTCAACATAGCCATCGTTTACTAATTTATCAATAATTGGAGTCATATTAGGTTTAGATATTGATAAATCTTTAGCTACTTTTGAAATAGGATTTGCTCCGTTATGTATTAAATAAAATAAAACTTTAGCATGAGATGAAGGAAGATTTAATGATTTTAAAGCATCATTTGGATTAAAAACTCGTCTATTTAGAGATAATAAAAGTATGTATAAATTATTAGGTATATGGTCTATAGAATTCATAAGTTACCTCCTGAGTTTCTTAATATTATCATTATAATCTAATGTATAAAAATTTACAATAAAATAGTGATAAAAATATAATTATTATATAAATATAATAAAATCTATTGACGGAAAAAGGTTATAAAAATATAATAGTTATTAAATAATAAGTTTAATGCATAAGGAGAATAAAGCAATGAAAAAATTACTAAAATATTTAAGGCCTTTTGCAGGAGCTATAATAGTTGCAATAATGCTATTATTTGTTCAAGCAATAAGTGATTTATCACTGCCAAGCTATATGTCTAATATAGTTAATATTGGAATACAGCAAAAGGGTATCGAAGATGCAGTACCAAAAGTAATAAAATCTTCTGAACTAAATAAGTTATTATTATTTACTAATAGTGACGATAAAAAAGTGGTTGAAGATAATTATAAGCTCATAAGGAAAGAAGAATTATCTAATGATGATTATGAAAAATATATAAAACAATATCCAGAGTTAGCCAATGAGGATATATATGTATTAGATACTAAGAGTAAAGATGTAAAAAGGAAATTGAATGAGATTCTAGGTAGACCTATGCTAATAACATCTCTATTTGAAAGTGGAGATGCTACTAAAGTTATGGGGGATTCTGGTAATGTTATGGCTGCACCTGAAGGTGTTGATATGGCAAATATGGATCCTTTCATGATGTTATCTAATATGCCAGAAGAGCAAGTTTTAGAAATTATTAAGGGAATTAATGAAAAATTAGATGAAATGCCTGAAAGTATGGTTACTCAATCAGCAGTTACATATGTTAGGGAACAATATAAAGAGTTAGGTATAGATATTGATAAAGTACAGACAAATTATTTATTTATGGCAGGTGCTAAGATGCTAGGAGTTGCTTTAATAGGAACTATTGCAGCAGTAATAGTTACATTTATAGCAGCAAGAATAGCAGCAGCATTAGGAAGAAATTTAAGAAAAGATGTATTTAATAAGGTTGTAGGTTTCTCCAATGCTGAATTTGATAGATTCTCAACAGCATCACTTATTACAAGAACTACTAACGATATTCAGCAAATTATGATGTTGATAGTTATGGGACTTAGAATAGTATTTTATGCACCTATATTAGGAATAGGTGGTATAGTAAAAGTAGTTAAGAGTGGAGCTGGAATGGGATGGGTTATAGTAGTGGCTGTAGTATCTATCTTATCTTTAGTGGCAGTGTTATTTGTATTTGCAATTCCTAAATTTAAGATGGTACAAAAGCTAGTGGATAAATTAAACCTAGTAACAAGAGAAAGTTTAACAGGAATGCTTGTAATAAGAGCTTTTAGCACAGAAAAGTATGAAGAAGAAAAATTTGAAAGAGCTAACATGAATTTAACAAAGACAAATCTTTTTGTTAATAGAGCAATGTCTATGATGATGCCTTTAATGATGTTCATTATGAATGGAGTAACGCTTTTAATAGTATGGGTAGGTTCTCATAGAGTTGATTCCGGTGTAATGCAAGTTGGAGATATGATGGCATTTATGCAATACGTTATGCAAATAATTATGGCATTTTTGATGATTTCAATGGTATCAGTTATTTTACCAAGAGCATTAGTTTCAGCAGGACGTGTATCAGAAGTTTTAAATACTGATATTGCCATAAAGAATATTGAAAATCCAGTTAGCTTTAAAGTAGAAGAAAAAGGTGAAATTGAATTTAAAAATGTTTCATTCAAATATCCAGGGGCATATGAATATATATTAAAAGATATTAATTTCAAAGCTAAATCTGGAGAAACTACAGCTTTTATAGGAAGCACAGGTAGCGGTAAATCAACACTTATTAATTTAATTCCACGTTTTTATGATGTTACTAGTGGTGAAATTTTAATTGATGGAGAAAATATTAAAAATGTTTCATTACATGACTTAAGAGAAAAAATAGGTTTTGTTCCACAAAAAGGGATGCTTTTTTCAGGGACTATTGAATCTAACTTAAAGTATGGTGGAGAACATATAAGTGATGAATATATGCATAAAGCAGCTGAAATAGCTCAAGCAACAGAATTTATTTCTAGCAAAGAAAGTGGATTTAACACAGAGATTTCTCAAGGTGGTACTAATGTATCAGGAGGGCAAAAACAAAGATTAGCTATTGCTAGAGCACTGGCTAAGAATTCAGAGATATTTATATTTGATGATAGTTTTTCAGCTTTAGACTTTAAGACAGATGCTAAATTAAGAAAAGCTATAAATGAAGAATTAAGTGATAGTACGCTATTAATAGTAGCTCAAAGAATCAGTACAATAATGAATGCTGATCAGATATTAGTGCTAGATGAGGGGAAAGTTGTAGGGAAAGGAACTCACAAAGAGCTTATGGAAAATTGTGAAGTTTATAGACAGATAGCTTTATCACAACTTTCAAAGGAGGAGCTTCAAGATGAGTAATGATCAAAGAAAAATGAGAGGTCCCATGGGAGGACCTATGGGCGGTATAAGAGCTGGTGGTGAAAAAGCCAAAGATTTTAAGAAGACTATGAAATCTTTAATGTCTTATTTAAAGCCTTATAGATTGATGATAATAATAGTAATAATATTTGCCATAGGTTCAGCAGCATTTTCAATTGTAGGACCTAAGATATTAGGAAGGGCAACAACAGCTTTATTTGAAGGTTTAGTTAGCAAAGTTACAGGTCAGGCTGGAGCAGGAATTGATTTTGGATATATAGGACAAATAGTAATAGTATTATTGGTTCTATATGTGATAAGTACTGTTTTTTCATTGATACAAGGTTTTGCAATGTCAGGAATAGCACAAAAGGTTTCTTATAAGATGAGAAAAGAAATATCAGAAAAAATTAATAGAATGCCTTTAAAGTATTTCGATACTAAAACTCATGGAGAAGTGTTATCAAGAGTTACTAATGATGTTGATACAGTAAGCCAGACGCTAAATCAAAGTATGTCACAAATAATAACTTCAGCAACAACTTTAATTGGTGTACTTATTATGATGTTTTCAATCAATTGGGTAATGACATTGGTAGCATTATTAATAATACCAGTATCCTTAGGGCTTATATCAGTAGTTGTTAAGAAATCACAAAGATACTTTAAAAGTCAACAAGAATATTTAGGACATGTAAATGGTCAAGTTGAAGAAGTGTACTCAGGACACAATATAGTAAAGGCCTTTAATTCAGAAGAAAGAGAAATTAATACATTTAATGATTTAAATGATACTCTTTATAAGAGTGCTTGGAAATCTCAATTTTTATCAGGGCTTATGCAACCAATAATGATGTTTGTTGGGAATTTAGGATATGTTTTAGTATCAATTATTGGGGGATTTTTAGCCATCAAAGGATCTATAGAAGTGGGTGATATTCAAGCTTTTATCCAATATGTGAGATCTTTTACACAACCTATAGCACAAACAGCACAAATTGCTAATGTTCTTCAATCTACAGCAGCTGCCGCTGAAAGAGTTTTTGAATTCTTAGATGAAGAGGAAGAAGTTAAAGATGTGGAAAATCCTATAAGTACTAAAGAAATTATTGGTGAAGTGGAATTTAACCATGTACATTTTGGATATAATCCAGAAAAAACAATAATTAATGATTTTACAGCAAAGGTTAAACCTGGGCAAAGAGTGGCTATAGTAGGACCTACAGGAGCTGGTAAGACTACTATGGTTAAGCTGTTAATGAGATTCTATGAAGTTAATGAAGGAAATATAACTATAGATGGACATAATATAAAGGACTTCAGTAGAAGCGATTTAAGAAAGATGTTTGGTATGGTATTACAAGATACTTGGTTATTTAATGGTAGTATAATGGATAACTTGAGATATGGAAGATTAGATGCCACTGATGAAGAGGTTAAAAGAGCTGCTAAAGCAGCCCATGTGGATTCATTTATCAAGACACTGCCAGATGGATATAATATGGAATTGAATGAAGAAGCAAGTAATGTATCACAAGGACAAAAACAACTTATTACCATAGCAAGAGCAATACTTGCAGATCCTAAAATACTTATTCTTGATGAGGCTACAAGTTCTGTTGATACAAGAACAGAAGTGCTTATACAAAAAGCTATGGATAAATTAATGGAAGGAAGAACAAGTTTTATTATAGCCCATAGATTATCTACTATAAGAGATGCAGATTTAATATTAGTTATGAAAGACGGAGATATTATTGAACAAGGAAACCATCATGAATTATTAGAAAAAGACGGATTCTACGCATCGCTATATAATAGTCAATTTTAAAATAATATTATTATAATAATATTTCTTGATAATATTTAACAATTTCAGCTATAAATATGAACAGATATTTAAAGAATGTTCACGTTTTTAGACCAAGTAGTATAAAAATGTAAAAAGACATATTTTTAGAACATAATTAAATATAATGGTCATAAAAGAAGAAATTTGCCCTAATATGAGGTTTGAAGAGTTTGGCTAAAAATTATACTATATATAAATAAAAAGGATTGGATAAATATTATTATATGACTTAAGATGAGAAAGGGGCAAACAAGGTGAATAATATTTTTAAAATTTACAAAGATGATATTAAAAAAATATTTACTAATTATGCAGCACTAATAGTATTTATAGCACTTTCTATATTACCTTCTTTATATGCCTGGTTTAATATTAAGGCAAGTTGGGATCCATATGGTAAAGAAGCAACTAGTCAAATAAAAATAGGTGTAGTAAATAAGGATAAAGGTGCAGAGCTTAAAGGTGAATTTAAAAACATAGGAAATCAGATTATAGATCAGCTAAAAGAAAATGATGTCATGGGATGGCAATTTGTAAGTGAAAAAGAAGCTGTAAAAGCCGTTGAGGAAGGTAGTTATTATGCAATGATTACTATTCCAGAAGAATTTTCTGAAGATATATTATCATTAATAAGTGATGATATTAAAAAAGGAAAAATTATTTATACTGTTAATGAAAAGGTAAATGCAATAGCGCCGAAGATTACTGTTAAAGGTGCAACAGCAGTACAAGAAAATGTTAATAAAACAGTTATAGAAACGGTAAGTGATATAGTTCTTTCAACAGCGAAAGATTTAGGAATAGAAGTTGAAGGACAGCTACCTAAGTTAGATAATTTATATGATAAACTTGTGGAAATTCAATCTAAATTTAAAGATTTATATGAAACAACAGATTTAGCTTATGATGGAGTAAATAAAGTAGCTGATTTAGTAACAAATCTTCAAAATGATATTCCATTAATTACTGATACTTTAAATAGTACAAAAGGATTAGCAACAAATTTAATTGATTTTATAACTACATCTCAAGGAGAGATAAATAATATAGCACCAACAATTAAAACAGATATTGGTTTGGTAAAAGATTTAGCAGATGAAGTATCATCTTATGTAGATGTGGTAATTAATGCTATAAAAACTAATGGTGAAAATGTAAAAGTATTATTAGAAAATTTAAGTACTAAAGTAAGTAGTCTTAAAGAATATGTTACATCTATAAGAGTATTAGTAGAGAAGATAAATGGTCAATCACAAAATGGAGCATTATCTGGAGTTCTTAGTCAATTAGAAACAGCTGAAAATAATTTAAATCAGTTATATAATGAAATTGAAAGTATAAGGAATTTACTTGATAATGGAAATGTATTAGACACATCAAAACTTGAAAATGCAAAAACTGTATTAAATGATGTAAGTAATATTGCAGGAAATTTATATGAAAAATTTGATACAGAAATATTAGGAAATATAAATACAATATTAAATACAGCTAATGATAGTGCAAAAGGTGCATTAGAAATATTACAAAGAGCACAAGATAAGCTACCACAAGTAGAAGAAATATTGACAACTGTATCTGCTTTATGTAATAAAGGTAATGAAGGAATTAAATATGCAAAAGATAATCTTCCAAGAGCAGAAGAGATTGTAAATGAGGTAACTTCTAAGGTAGCTAAAATAAAAGATAGTAGCGATTTAAAAGATTTATTAAAACTAATAGCGAATAATGTTGAAGAGCGTTCTAATTATCTTACTTCACCAGTAGAGTTAGAAGAAAATTCTTTATATCCTATGAGAAATTATGGTACTGCTATGACTCCATTTTATTCAGTATTAGCTCTTTGGGTAGGTATGACTTTATTAGTATCTATGTTTAGTGTTGAGGCACATGGTGAATATAATCATATGGAAGTATATTTTGGAAAACTATTATTATTCCTTACAATAGGAATGACACAAGCTTTAATAGTATCATTAGGTGATTTATATTTATTAAAGATATATTGTGTAAATCCAGCATTATTTGTAACAGGAATTTTATTTACTAGTGTAGTATTTGTAGCTATAGTTTATTCATTAGTATCTGTATTTGGTAATGTTGGTAAGGTAACTGCAATAATATTACTTGTTTTACAAGTTGCAGGTTCAGGAGGAACATTCCCTATACAACTTACACCTAAGTTCTTCCAGATAATAAATCCATTTTTACCATTTACTTATGCTATTTCATTTGCTAGAGAAGCAATAGGAGGAGTAGTTCAATCAGTACTTGTAAAAGATATAGTTATAATGTTAATTTATATAGTAGTATCAATACTTATTTCAATATTCTTAAAGAAGCCAATAAATAATCTTCTAAGTGGATTCACTAAAAAGTTCCATGAAAGTGGATTAGGAGAGTAGTAATAAATAGTAGTAAAAATAAAAGTGCTAGATACAAAATTGTGTATCTAGTGCTTTTTTTAATAAAATTAAGAATTAAAGAATAAATTCCATGAAATGATAAAAGATATGGACAGGAATATGTTAAAATAAATTATAAGGATACTTTTGGAAGGGAGCTTAAATTCATGAAAAAAAATGCTGCTCAAAGGGAGTTTAAAAAGTTAAAAGGGCAAATAGCAAATATTGAGGACATAATAAAGCATTCTAAGGCAGGAGCTTTAGTAGAGCAAGAAACGGCTCTTAGAAAGAAACTTAAAACCTTGAAGGAAATGGAAAATCAAGGATTTAGGGAGTATAAAGAAGTAGTAATGAAGTATGAAGAAGCTTTAGAAGAAGCAGCTAAAAAGCTTTTAGAAGATTATAATAAAAAGAATAAAACAACATTTGATTTCTATGATGTAATTGCTGGAAATTATAATTCATTTCTTAACTCTGGATTTATGACAGTACTTACTAAGCTTCATATTCCTAAAATAGTAGGTGAAGAATTTGAAAAGAATTTTCCTGAAAATCCTAAGGAAGAATATAAGTTAGCAAGAGCAATAAAAAGAAAAATTATAATTCATTTAGGAGATACAAATACTGGAAAGACTTATAATGCTATTGAGCGTTTAAAAAGTGCAAAGAAAGGAATATATCTATCACCACTTAGAATTCTTGCTTTAGAAAATTATGAAAAGCTTAATAATGAAGGCGTTCCTTGTGATTTAATCACTGGCGAGGAAGAAATAATAAATGAGAATTCTACTCATGTTTCATGCACTATTGAAAAAGTAAATTTAAATGAAGAATATGATATAGCTGTTATTGATGAAATACAGATGATTGGTGATAGTAGGAGGGGAATGGCTTGGAGTAGGGCTTTATTAGGGTTAAGATGTAAAGAGATACATGTATGTGGAGCTTTAAATACCAAGGAGTTATTAGAAAAAATCTTAACTGATTGCAATGATGATTATGAAATAAATGAATATACAAGAAATACTCCATTGGAAGTTGAATATAATAACTTTAGCTACAATGATACTAAAGAAGGAGATGCTATTGTGGTATTTTCTAAGAAGAGAGTTTTAGAAATAGCACAAAGCTATTCAGAGAAGGGCATTAAAGCAAGTATTATCTATGGAGATTTGCCACCAGAAGTTAGAAAAATGCAGTATGCAGAATTCTTAAATAAAGAAACTAAAGTATTAGTAACTACTGATGCCATAGGAATGGGGGTAAATTTACCAATAAGAAGAATTATTTTTATGTCAGTTTCTAAATATGATGGAGAGGAAGTTAGAGAACTTACATCACAGGAAGTAAAACAAGTGGCAGGAAGAGCTGGAAGAAAGGGAATATATGATGTAGGTTATGTAGCAGCTGTAGGTGGAACACAAGATTTACTTAAAGAAAAGTTAGAGATGAAGGATAAGCCTATAGAGAAGGCTGTTATAGGCCCATCAGATGCCATATTAAAGATAAAGAACTTACCATTAAATCAAAAATTAGCATTATGGAAGGATAGAGAAGAAAGCTTAGATTATTATACAAAGATGGATATAAGTGAATATTTATTAATACTTGAGAGAATTAAAAAGTATAAGTTAAAGGAAGTAGAACAGTGGAATTTAATAAGAGTTCCTTTTGATGTGTCTAGAGATGATTTAATGGAATTATTCTTATATTATGTAGATGAACTATTTGTATTAAAATACAAAGAATTAACAAAACCTCAATGTTTTGTAGGAAACTTAGATGATTTAGAAATATATTATCAGAAGATTAATATGTATTATTCATTTTCTAAGGTATTTAATTTGGATTTTGATGTGGAATGGGTCTATAATGAAAGAAGGAGAGTAAGTGAAGACATAAATGATATTCTAGTAAGAATTTAAATTAATTAAAAGTAAATGCATTAAGATACAATGATTTATCTTAATGCATTTTATTTTTAAAATTACATTTTATATGTAAAATATTAAGTTTAGAATAATTATTAGATTCTTTTTATATAATCTAATAGTTCTTCTTCAGTTGAAGTTTCAATTAATTCGTCATTAATATAAGCAACAAATTTTTGTCCGCATTGACCGATGCATCCAACTTCAACATTTTCATCACCAACAATTGTTTTAATGGCATCGATATCAACATTAGAACAATATCTGCATATTCTTATCATAGAAAGCACCCCCTAAATATTATTTTTCTTTAGTAATAATTTTTGCTTACTATATGCCTTAAGCAAGATTATATTATAACTAAATAAAAAAAAATTCAAGTGTTTTTTATGTGATAAATAAAAAAATGCTGAAATTTATTCAGCAAGTTTTTCCCATTCTTCATAAAGAGATTCCAGCTTACTTTCAGCTGAGCGTATTTCTTTATTAACCCTATTGCTTTCTTCAGGGTTAGAATAGACGCTTTCTAGGCATAGTTGATTTTGAAGTTCTTCTAAAGTTTCTTCTAATTCGCTAATACTTTTTTCTATATTTTTAATTTGAAGTTTTAATGCCTTTGCTTCTTTATCAGCTTCTCTTTTTTTCTTTTTTTCTTCTTTTATTTGTGTTTTTGTTTTACCAGCAGCTAATTCCTCATATTTATGGAAGCGGTTGGGGTTTTCCTTCTTTTCTTGATAATAGCTATAATTACCAAGGTATTCAGTAATTCCACCTTCCGTAAGTTCTAAAATACGATTTATAACCTTATTTAAGAAATATCTATCATGAGATATGATCATTAATGTGCCATCATATTGAAGGATGGCATCTTCTAGTGCTTCTCTAGATAGTATATCTAAATGATTTGTAGGCTCATCAAGTAAAAGCAAGTTTGACTTAGAAAGCATAAGTTTTAATAAGTTAATTCTACATTTTTCTCCACCACTTAATTTACTTATTTCTTTAAAAACATCATCACCAGTAAATAAGAATGAGGCAAGTACACTTCTAAGCTTAGCTGTAGTCATATTAGGGAATTCATCCCAAACTTCATCTAAAATAGTTTTTGACATGTCAAGACTAGACTGCTCTTGATCATAATAACCTACATTTACATTGGTACCTAATACTTTTAATCCGCAATCAGGTTCAATTTTATCCATTATTATTTTAAATAATGTTGTTTTTCCTCTACCATTTTCACCTATTAAAGCTACTTTTTCTCCACGTTTTAAATCTAATGAAAGATTTGTAAAAAGCATCTTATCACTATAGGATTTCTTCAAGTTTTCAATATGTAAAACATCATATCCGCTTTTAACTTGAGCTTCAAATTTTATCTTAGAGCTTTCTTTATCAGTAGGAGGAGCATCAATCTTATCCATTTTTTCTAGGGCTTTTTCTCTACTTTCTGCAGCTCTAATGCTTTTTTCACGATTGAAAGAACGGAATTTTTCAATTATAGCTTCCTGTCTTTTAATTTCTGCTTGTTGAAGATCATATGCTTTTTGTAAAGCTTCATATTTTTTCTTTCTTTGTTCAAGATATTTAGTATATGGAACATTATAAGTTTCAACGCTTCCACCGATTACTTCAAAAGTTTTATTTGTTACAGAATCAAGAAAGAATCTATCGTGGGAGATAACTAGCACAGTTCCTTTATAGCTTTTTAAGTATTCCTCTAACCAAGTTATTGCTTCTAAATCAAGATGGTTGGTAGGCTCATCAAGAAGTAGTATATCTGGTTTTCTTAAAAGAAGCTTACATAAAGCTACTCTTGTTTTTTGGCCACCACTTAGAGTAGATATTTCTTTATCAAAAAGTTCTTCTACAAAACCAAGTCCATTTAACACTCTAGATATTTCACCTTTATAAATATAACCACCTTTATGTGAATAGATGTCTTGAAGAGTAGTATAATCTTTTATTAATTTATCATGATAAGCTGCATTGCTAGCATCATAAGGCTCGTTCATTTTAACTTCTAAAGTAGCTAATCTATTTTCAATATTTAATAATTCTTCAAAGACAGATAAGGTTTCTTCATATATTGTTTTTGAAGAATCAAGAGATAAATTTTGTGATAAGTATCCAAGATTACTGGTTTTATCTATAAATACTTCACCAGAATCTTGGGAAAGCTCTTTAGTTATTATTTTAAAAAGAGTTGATTTACCTTCGCCGTTTGGGCCTATTACACCAACTTTATCTCCTTCATTTATAGAGAATGTAATGTTTTTTAATATATCTCTAATACCATAACTTTTACATATATCTTTACAACTTAAAACTATCATTATATTTAACCTCCATATTAAGTAGAGTCGTAATTATTATACTATAATAAGAAATTTAAAGCTATTGTAAAAGTAAAGTAATAATCTAAGGTGGAAAAATAATTAATGAATATTTATGAAAAATAAAATTTAGGAACTGTGTTATTTGAATATTTAATTCAATTACAACAGTTCCTAAGTTTTATTGGTAGTCTACAGTAAGAAGATATCCCAGTTTTGGAGTATCATTAAATAGACCAATTATATAAATGGTATAGAAGTTGCCATTATCAAAAGAAATATTATTTATATATTTTTTAACGCTTTCATCTGAAGCAATGGTAACTTGTAAATTATAAATTCCAGAAGAAATCATATAGTAGCCTGTAGTTTCCAAATATTCCACACTATTAAAAAGCTCCGTATTGTTAGGCAACGAAAGGCTAAGCAATGGAGAATTAGGAGAAAGATTCATAAACCTAAGGAAAGTAGATATTTTGGTGGAAGGAACATTATCATCTTTAAGCCTAAAAAGATATAAGTTATCTTGTAATGTAACCACTGATATTGTGTAATTTGCACCATGAGTGATTGCTATATCTTGAGAAAGTAATGGTTTATCATAAGTACATGCAGCATATAATTGGAATTGGTAGCTACCAGCTGGTAGAGCAGAATATTTAGTCAGTTGGCTAAAGGATACATTTCTAGCAATGAGATTACCATTGGCATATATATCAATAGCAGTAGCAGTTGGAACAGCATGAAGTATTCTAATATTAGAATCAATAACAGGTGCATTTCTATTAAATAAACTCATTTAATCACCTACTTATTTATGTTCTAAAGTTATTTTAATAATTTTTTTAATTATTAAGGATGCAATAGGAAGTGGTATTCTGTAGGCTTTTAAGGTAGAAAGAATAGCAGAATTATCAGTTTTTATGCATTTAAATATATCATCAATTTCCTTATTAGAAACAGAATCCCTAGAGTCATCACCAGAGAATGATAAGTCAAAATTTCTTAAAATATCTAATGGATTTATAGAAGGAAGATAGTAACTTATATTGCGAGAATCGTTAGTATTATATGAATATAAATTATCAGAAGATGTTTCAGATGGAAATTCATTATTTAAGATATTTTCATTAAGTGACGTAATAGGTATAGTATTGCTGGTATCCATTGAAGGAATATTATTAGGATAAGGCATTGGTGGATAATATCCTGTGGTGTTATTGGAATTTAAAGTAGAATTAAGCAATGATGAATTAGTCATTAATGGACTATATTTAGATGAAGTTAATCCTAGAGGAGGGAAGCCTATATAAATATTATTACAATCACTATTTATGGAAATCCCATCTAAAGTATTTGGTGGAGTAATTGAATTTAGCTTCTCGTTGCCTATATTCAAGGAAGGATTAATATCTAAAGGTGTAAATTTTAAATCATCATTATTATTATTTTTTACTTTTTTCTTCTCCATTTTCATTTTTATCCTCCAGAAATAATTTATTAATAATGTATGAAAAAAATAATTTATCTGTTACTTAAGTTTATGAATGAGGCTTTATCCTTAGAAGTTTATAATAAAAATATAATAAAAATAGGTAGTAGCAATGTCAAATTAGAATGAATAGTATGTAAGGGAGGGGAGAATGTCATGCGTAGAGATAATATAGATGAAATTAGAAAATTATTTATAGGTTTAGACAATAAGATTGTAATTAATGGAAAAAAACAAATTATTCCTATAAATTTCGATAATGCCGCTACTACTCCAGTTTTAAAAAAAGTTATGAGAGCTGTATTAAAAGCTAGTGAAAATTATGGATCTATTGCTCGTGGCGATGGACAAAAATCACAGTATAGTAGCGATTTATATGAGGAATGTAGAAGATACGTTATAGATTATTTTAATGCACCTCTAAATAAATATACAGCTATATTTGTAAGTAATACCACTGAAGGAATTAATAAATTGTCTAATATTTTAATTGAAAATAAAGATGATATAGTAATAACCAGCAGAATGGAGCATCATTCTAATGACCTTCCCTGGAGAGATAAGTGTGATTTGAAATATATAGAAGTTGATGAAAAAGGTCGCATAATCATGGAAGAGTTAGAAGAAATGTTTAATATTTATAAAGAAAGAATAAAGTATGTAACTATTACAGGTGCTTCTAATGTTTCTGGATATATTACTGATATAAGAAAGGTAGCTAAATTAGCTCATAAATATGGAGCAAAGGTTATAATTGATGGAGCTCAATTAGTACCACATAGGGAAGTAAATATGTGTGGAGAAGAAGATGATGATTATATAGACTTTTTAATATTTTCAGCACATAAGGTATATGCACCATTTGGTAGTGGTGCAATAATAGGTTTGAGGGATGAAATAGAGAAGTATCCACCGGATACCAAAGGTGGAGGAACTGTAGAGAGAGTTTTAGATGATCATTTAATATGGCTATCTACACCTGAGAAAAATGAAGCAGGAAGTCCAAATTTTTTCGGTGCAGTTGCATTAATGCAGGCTTTAAAAGAAATGAATAAAATTGGACTTGGGTTAATTGAAAATAATGAAAAGAAATTGCTGAAAATGTTGATTGATGGAATGAAAAATTTTCCAAGAGTAATTCTGTATGGTGACAATGAAAATATCGAAGATAGATTAGGGATAATGGTGTTTAATATAGATAGATTAGGATATGAGATGGTTGGAGAATATTTAGCTAGTATTAGAGGTATTGCAGTAAGACAGGGAGGATTTTGTGCACATCCGTATACACGAAGGCTACTTGGTATAAAGAGTGATGAAATAGAAGAATATATTGCAAGAAATGGTATGCCAGGAATGGTAAGGGTTAGCTTAGGAGCATATAATTCAGAAAAAGAAGTAAATATATTTTTAGAAACTATAGAATATATATGTAAAAAATGTTTGTAAATAATAATATATTTATTGCATTAAATTCACCCTTTTTGTAAATTTATCATACTTTATAGTATAACAACTTAGGAGGGAAATGTTATGAGCGGAAGAATAGGTAGTTGTACTTTTTCAACTGGGTGCAATCAGCAAATAAATGCTATAGCAAGAATAGAAAATGAAGATAGATGTGCAATATTAGGTACTGTAGTTAATAATTCTGGAAGAGCAATAGCAGATGCTGTAGTTGTATTATTAAAAGTTACTGATAGATGTTCAATTCCAACACCAATAACTCATACTTTTACAGATAGATATGGCCAGTTTGTATTTGGACCTTTATGCCCTAATACAACTTATATGCTAAAGATATATAAAGATGATATTAATGTAGATAATATCAATCTAATTTGTAATTGCCAAGTTGGTTCATGTTTAGGAAACAACAATTGCTGTTCTAATAGAAGCAGAGAGGGCTATAGAAAATCTGAAGATACTATTTTATAGAAATAAGTAAATAAAAGGCTCCAGTAATTAAACTAGAGCCTTTTGTTTATATTATTTATTAAATACCTTGAACTCTGGAAGAGGAGAAATTAGTGGTAGTAAATATTTAAGAGCTTGTGGTTCTATATGATTTCCCTTATCATTAATCCAGTCAGTTGGAAAGTATTTAATATTATTAGCAACTTTATCAGCTTCAATAAGTGAATAAGAAGTTTCATAGGGTTCATTAGAAGTTCTTTCAATTGTAACCATGTATCCACACTTTCCAGTAAGTGAATATTTTAATGCTTCATATCCAGCCTCATAAGCTTCCTTTAAATCTATTTCTGAAGAACAATGCATTGCACATCTTTGCAGTACGCCAAGCTCTAAAGACTTTACTCTTTTTGTTATGCCTGCATTTATAATAAGCTTCTTTAAGTAATTACCTACGCCACCTAATTGAGCATGCCCAAATTTATCATTGGCATCTGCTTGAATTTCAGAAATGAATTTTCCTTTTTTATCTTTGATACCTTCAGAAACAACTATGTATACTTGGTTTTGTTCTTTAAATTTATCTGTAACATCTTTTAAAAATATTTCAATATCAAAAGTTCTTTCTGGAAGATAAATAAAATCTGCAACTGACTTGCCATTCATTTGTGCTAATGCTCCAGCAGCAGCTAACCAGCCAGTATCTCTTCCCATGGTTTCTAATATGAATATACCATTGTTAGTATATACAGAAGAATCTAAATATGTTTCTAAAACTGAATTTGCAATAAATTGTGCAGCACTTCCAAAACCAGGAGTGTGATCTGTATACATTAAATCATTATCTATAGTTTTAGGAATACCTATAAATGTAATATCTATGCCAGTTTCTTTTGCATATCTACTAAGTTTGGCAGTGGTATCCATAGAGTCATTGCCACCTACATAGAAAAACGCTTTTATATCATTAGCCTTTAGTATGTCCAATAACTTGTCATATTCTTCAGTTGATTCATCTAAATCTTTCATTTTATATCTACATGAACCTAAGCCAGAAGATGGAGTAAATCTAAATTTATTAATTTCTTCATCGCTATGAGAAGTTAAGTCAATTATATTACCGTTTAAAATACCTTCAATTCCATTTAATCCTGCAAAAACCTTATTGTATGCTTTTAATTCTTTGTTTGCATTATAAAGTCCTACTACGCTTGAGTTTATTACAGAAGTCGGACCACCTGATTGTGCTATGATACAATTTGTCATTAAAATACACTCCTTTTCTATATATGCTATACTATTTAAAGTTAATTCGTAATACAATATATACTATACAACAAAAAATAGATAAATAAAAGTATTATTTTTATAACAAAATACAATATAATGTAAAAAAGTAAAAGTAAAATGAAAATATGTATCCAAGTAACATATGTAAAAATATTAGATAATACAATGTTATATAAGTATAATTTAGGAGTGTGCATATGAATATTAAAGATATTCTTATAGTTGGAGTAGCTTTGGCTATGGATGCATTTGGTATAACTATAAGTATTGGATTAAATAAACATGTAAATAGAAGCAAAAAAATAGGTTTCATTATATCTTTTGCATTATTTCAATTTTTATTTTTCTTTAGTGGCGCTATTATGGGCTTTTTATTTGAAAAATATATTACTGCAATTCCAAATATTATTGGAGGAATAGCCATAGGTATAGTAGGGGTAATGATGATAAGAGAGGGCTTTGAAAAAAATGAAAATGAAGATTTGGTTTTAAAAAATATTATGTATTTAATTTTAGGTGTCTCAGTAAGTATAGATGCCTTGGTAGTAGGATTTACTACAATAGGAACTACAATATCTTACGAAATAATTTTTCTTGATTCTATTTTTGTAGGAATCATAACTCTTATTATATGCACTGCAGGATTTTATTTTTGTCGTTTTATAAGAAGGATAAGTTTTGTTACTAAATATGCAGATTTTTTTGGAGGAATAATACTTATTTTATTTGCAATAAAAATGATATTCTTTTAAATAAAGAAATAATAAAATTTTTCTTTTATTGACACAAAATTGTAACAAAAACACTATAGGACTATTAACAATAGGAGCATTAATTATGTTAATGGATTATAGAAAAATATTACTGGAAAATAACACTTCCAGTAATATTTTTTATAATTTTATCTGTAGTTTATTTAATTTTAGATATAATTAAATGTAGTATATATTTTTTTGGAGGTGTTTTTGTGGCACTAAATAGAGAGCAACTTACAGTTATTAATGAATTAAGTGAAAATATTATGCTTTTAGCTTCTGCAGGAACAGGTAAGACTGAAACTTTAGCAAGAAGAGTTGCTAATATAATAGAAACTAAGAAGGCGCCTGGTGATGAAATATTATGTATTACCTTCACAAATAAGGCTTGTAAGGAAATGAAGGAAAGAGTGGAGCAGATTGTTGGTGCTGAAGGAAATAAGGTTAAGGTAAGCACTTTCCATAGTTTTTGCTTTGATATTATTAAGCAACAAGCTAAAAAGAGGACAGATATATTTACTGATTTTGTGGTTTTTGATGAAGATGATTGTATAGAAATAATAAAGACATGTAATTATTTTAACTTTCCTATTCCATTAATTCAAAGATTTTTAGATTTTATAAAGTTAGAAAGAGCAAGAAGAGATATTTATTCAGAAGATGAAAAAAAAGATTATGAAGAAGTAGTAAAGTTATCTTTTAAAGAAAATGAAGAGAAAATAAATAGTTTATGTTCAGATAGAGGTAATATAAATTTAAATTTAAAAAAATTTCTTAAGGAAAAAGGTCATATACTTATTAATAGTTATAATGGGACGTTACGTAATAATCATGCTGTTGATTTTGCCGATATAATTGTTAGTGTAAAAGAGCTATTTAAAGATGAACAGTTGATAGAGGCATTAAAAATCAAATATAAATATATAAATATCGATGAAGTACAAGATACTAGTTTATTGGAATATTCAATAATAGAAAAGATATTTGCCAATAACAATATTTTAATTTGTGGAGATATTTTTCAAACCATATATAAATGGAGAGGGTCAGAACCTGATAAGATATTTGACAAGTTTAAAAACAAATATAAACCAAAGGAAATTATCTTTGTAAAAAATTATAGGGCAACTAAGAATCTTACAGAGGCATCTTTATCATATTTAAAAAATGCCTTTGAAAATGAAGTAAATGAAATATATAAAGAAGAAATAAAGGCTTTTACGGAAGCTGAAGGTGAAAAGATTAAATATAAAGCTTTAAATAGCTCCATGGAAGAAGCAAGATTCATTGTGGATGAAATAAGAAGGCTACAAGCTAAAGGTGAAGATTTAAATAAGATAGCAGTACTAACAAGAGATAATAGATATAATGTTGAGCTTAGCAGAAACATTGAGAATATATTATCTAGAGAAGGAGCAGATTTTTCTTTTGCCTTAGTGGATCAGTTTAGATTCTTTAGAAGGCAGGAAATAAAAGATATTATTGCTTTTTTAAAGCTTATTGGCAATAAGAATGATGCAATTAGTTTAAAAAGAATTGTAAAAAGACTACCTACTGGTGTAGGAGATAAGGCTTTTGAGGCTATAGAATCTGATGAGTATAAATCAATAGGCATAAGCCTTTGTGATTATATTGATGAAAATACTGTTTTATTTGGTGAGAAATACGGGTTTTTAATCAATGAATTTGAAAATAATAATATTATTGTCTTTGATGTGGAAAGCACTGGTGTTGATGTTACTGAAGATGAAATAATTCAAATAGCTGCCATAAAGATAAATAAATATGGTGAGGTTACAGAAAAATTTGAAAAGTTCTTAAAGAATAAGAAGTCAGTAAAATCATCGGAGCATGTTCATGGCTTTAGTGATAAATTCTTAAGGGAAAATGGAGAAGATAAAGAAGTTGTATTAAAAGAGTTTATAGAATTTTCAAAAGATGCAATAATTGTAGGGCATAATGTACAATTTGATATAAATATATTAACTAGTGAATTAAGTAGATTAAATTTAGGAAAAGTAAAATTTAAAGGCTTTTTTGATACCTTAGATATTTATAAGAGATTTTATTCCAATTTACCTAATCATAAATTAGATACATTAAGCAGGATTTTTGAAACTGTTAACAAACCAAGCCATGATGCTATGGATGATATTTTAGCCACAAAAGAACTTTTAGTGATGGCAATAAAAAATAAGATAAAACCTACATCACTAGAGAGAATTGCTCATATGTCAAAGCATATGAAGGCTTTTACAGCTATAAGAAATAAGTTAAATGCTTTATTTATTAAGGCTGAATCTTTAAGACCATGTGATATTGTGGCT
Source organism: Clostridium sp. 29_15 (assembly GCF_001916075.1). Lineage (NCBI taxonomy): Bacteria > Bacillati > Bacillota > Clostridia > Eubacteriales > Clostridiaceae > Clostridium > Clostridium sp. 29_15. Next base: position 3,179 of record NZ_MNRT01000038.1, on the reverse strand, counting down.
GAAGTTATTAATGGGTTTAGTATAAAGACCTTATATCCAGGAGAAGAGGGACGTGAAAAAATAGAGCGTCTGAGGGATTTTTATATGCTTTTAAAGGAGTTAGATGAAGAAGAAAAGAGCAATAGGGATGCTCTTATGGAAATAATTAAGATCACTGCATTATCTAATGGCGATTTAGAAGCACTTATTATAAATAGAAGCAAATTTCCTAAGATACCTATAATTACAGTGCATCAGTCAAAGGGACTAGAATATGATACGGTATTTTTAGCAGGACTAAAGGAAAATACTTTCCCTTCATATATGTCAGTGAAAGCAAATAATATTGATGAAGAAAAAAGGACTTTTTATGTTGCTATCACTAGAGCAAAGAAAAGGCTTTATATGACATGCAGTCTTGAAGGAGCTTATGGAAGAAGAGGAGAAGAAAGTAGATTCATAAAGCTAATAGATGATAAATACTTAAGCAATTAAAAATTGAAAATGAAAAATTAAAAATTAATGATGCAACTCCTAAGGCGTTGCTTAAGTTTAAAAGAAGAAAGATAAGTAAATAAGGTGTAAAATGAGCAAGATAAGTAAAGCAATAGATTTGTTAAAGACAAAATATAAAATGGCAATGAAACAAAAAGTATATCAGGGTGAAAAATATAAAGTTAAGTATATATTGGAGGAAAATAAAAATTCAGAAGTTTTATTAATTCTTTTTACTTCATGTACAGCTAAAGGTCAAAAGGCAAGATATAATTATATGAGAACCGTTGAAAAGTATGATGTCAATAAGCTTTTTATCTTAGATGATTTTGGCTTTGATGGACGAGGGGCATATTATTTAGGAAAAGATAAGGATTTTAAGATTGTAGAAGATGTACAAGGTTTGATAAATAGCATTTGCAATAAGATAAAGCCTAAAAAAGAAGTTTATATAGGTTCAAGCAAAGGTGCTTATGGAGCATTATATTTTGCTTTAGATAGAAAGAACACTTATGTTATTGCAGGGGCTCCTCAGTATATGTTAGGTAATTATTTAAATTTACCAGGTCATAAAGAAATTTTAGAATATATTATGGGAAATACATGTGAAGATTCCATAGAGTATTTAAATGTACTTATGAAGAAAAAATTAGAAGAAAGCACTAAAAATAATACTAAGATATTCTTGCATTATTCCAGTGAAGAGGAAACTTATGAAAGTGATTTAAAGCCCTTGGTTAATGAGCTTAATAAATTAAATTATGATTGTGAGTTTGATGTGATGAAATATAATAGTCATGCCGAACTTACAAATTATTTTCCTAAATATATTCGAAATTGCATAGAAGAAATAATATTATGATAGGGAGGTTAGTAAGATGTCAGAGGATTTTAAAGCTAGAGATGTTCAGTTTTTTACTAGTTTTAAAAAAGTAAAATTTAAAAGTTATAATGTGAAAAATTGTAGGCTTTCGCAAGATGAAATGATTAAGATTATAGAAACATACAGATATAGGCCATTTAATGATAGAATTGCATATTTAGAAGTATATACCTCTAATAAAATAGAAGGTAATACCTTAACAAAAGGGCAAACAAAAGCTGTACTTGAAGGAATTGCTCAAGATGCTGATTTAAGATCACAAACTGAAGTAATACAATTAAATAGGGCTATAAGAGATAATTTTTCTATAAATAATGATTTAAGTTTAGAACTTATCTGTAGAATTCATAAAGATATAACATTTAATACATTAGAAAATAGTGAATGGGAAGGAAAAATTAGAAGTAGTCAGGTATATATTTCAAATAGCCTAATTACTCCACCGCTAGCAGAAAAGGTTAAAGAGCAGTTAAATGAAGCTATAGATAGATTTAATAATAGTGATAAAGAGTTAATAGATATTTTTAAATTTAAGTTAGATTTTGTAAGAGTACATCCATTCATGGATGGTAATGGTAGGTTATCAAGGCTTATTATGAATGGTCTTTTAACTGCTAAGAGTTATCCAAGAATAATTATTAGAAACCAAGATAAAGGTTTTTACTATGATGCAATAGAAGATTCATTAAAAGTTGGTAAATATGATGCATGGCTTAAGTTTATGTTAACATATATGAAATTTATGTGTGAGTTAGAGGATACGTTTTTATTAGATATAGAATAAGGATTTTAAAGAATAAAGTGAATTTTAAAAGATATAATCAATGATATTTCTCATCAATTAAAGACTCCTCTTGTGGTACTTATATCTTATAATGATATATTGAAAAATCATGAAAGCATGTCAATAGAAGATAAAGATATATTTATTGATTTAAGTTCTAAGCAGTTAGATAGAATGGAATGGCTTATTAAAACCTTATTAAAATATGCCAGAATAGAAAGTAATGTAGTGAAATATAATAAAGATACAATACAATTAAATAATAGAGGCACAGAATGGCACTATTACACTGAAAAGTTAGTTTAATGAAGGAACTACGTTTTATATAACATTTTTAAAAAAACATAAATAAAACTCAAAGAGTTAGGAAGTTAGAAAAGAAATTATTAAGAGAGCAAAAAAGACTTTCAAGGAAATATGAAAGTTTAAAAATAAGAAATAAAAAAGAGAAGGGAGAAGCTACTAGACAAAATATCCAAAAACAAATAGCTAAGGTACAAATACTTTATCAAAGACTTAACAATATAAGAACTGATTATATAAATAAAGTTGTAAGTAATGTGGTGAGAAACAAACCATCTTATATTACGATAGAAGATTTAAATGTTAAAGGAATGATGA